>MNVC01000015.1 GCA_001871435.1 Candidatus Magasanikbacteria bacterium CG1_02_32_51 | reverse complement strand
AACATAAATTATTTACCAAAATCACCGGCATAAAAGTTTACTTTGCTCATCCCCGTAGTCCGTGGGAACGAGGTACCAACGAAAACACCAACGGACTAATCAGACAATATTTTCCCAAAGGCACAGATTTTCACAAAGTATCCAGATATGAAGTGAAAAGAGCGCAACATCAATTAAATGGACGCCCGAGAAAAACTTTGAACTACTCCACACCCTACAAGGTCTTTAATCAATTAATTAATTCTTAACACTGTTGCGTTAGAAGTTGGGGACTACCTTAGTATTGTTAGAAAGTCTAGACCAGTGCCTTTATTATTAAAGTTATTATAACACACCATTGTAGAAATACAATTTATTTTATCTTTAATTTTTTTATGTTATACTATTTTTAGTTTATAAATTAATTTTTAAAAAAGGAGGATATGAAAAAGATATGTTTGTTAGGTTTAGGTTTTTTTGTTTCTGTTTTGTTGGCACTCTTTATGAGTGTTTTTTTATTTAAAAATTTTGTTCATAGTGCTAATGAAGATATCGTGATTACCGAAATTTGTCCAACTGGTTGTGCTGATAATGGCTTTCAATGGATAGAAATTTATAACAAAGGTAGTAAAGATGTAGATTTGTCTGGTTGGAAATTTTGGGAAGCTACGACCAATCACACACTTGCTACTAGTTCCAGAAGTATTCAACAAACTTTTGTTTTAGCTTCTCACTCTTATGCTGTAATTGCCCAAAATGATTTGAATTTTTTTCAAGTTTACCCTGATTTTTCTGCTTTAGTTTTGGATAGTTCTTGGAGTGTTTTGAATAAAAGCGGTGAAGAAATTGGCCTAAAAATAAGTAATGGTGATAATGATTTTATAGAAAAGTTTATTTATTTAGGAATACAAAATAATCATTCTTTGGAAAGAAAAGATTTGGAAATTTCTTCTACAGAATTAACTAATTGGCAGGAAAATCCAAATGATAATAGTGTTGGTCAAAAAAATTATTGGTCAGTGGCAAATAATGATGATGAAAATCAAAATATTGATCCTGTAGCGGAGATTCTTACCAGTAAAATGGAATTTGAAGTTGATGAAGAAATAAATTTTGATGGAAGTCAATCAGTAGATAGTGATGGAGAAATTATAAAATATGAATGGTTTTTGAATAATAATGTTTTGGCTACAAGTTCTATTTTCTTTTATTCTTTTCAAGATATTGGACAATATAATATCAAGTTACAAGTCACAGATGATAAAGGTGGTATTGGAAACGATAGTTTAGATTTAGAAATAGTTACCAAAACCACAACTTCAACTACATCAACAGGTACAGAAAATAATTATTTAGGTATTGTCATCAATGAATTTGTAAGCGATCCTGTTTTGGATAATAAAGAGTGGGTGGAAATTTATAATAATTCAACAACGACTGTGAATTTGCAAGATTGGGAATTGCACGAAGGCGACAAAACTAGTACAAGCACCAAAAAGATTTTATCTTTAGATAATATATTGGAAACAAATAGTTTTTTGGTGGTAACGATTAATTCTAGTAAATTAAATAATGATGGAGATTTGATTGCTCTTTATGATAATTTGGGAAATTTGGTAGATGTGGTTCGTTATGGAAATTGGATAGATACTCTTGATGAAAATATAGCTGATAATGCTCCTGATACTTCTGATCCAAATGCAGTTGCAAGAATTGTGGATGGTCAAAATACGGGAAATAATAAAAATGATTTTGCTGTGACTACACAACCAACACCAGGAGAACCAAATGTTATCAAGGCGGTGGTTACAGCTCCACCAAAATCTGGTGGTGGAGGTAATGGTTCATCACAAACGTCAAGTAAAGTTTATAATCCACGAGATTTGGTTATTAATGAAATGGTGTCAGACCCAAGTGATGGTGAAGAAGAGTTTGTGGAACTTTTTAATAACACAACAGAAACAGTTGATCTCACAAATTGGAAATTGTCTGATGGTAGTGAAGCTGATACTGTTTTGGATGGAGAAATTGATGCTAAGAATTTTTATGTTGTGGAAAAACCAAAAGGTAGTCTCAATAATGCTGGAGACTTAGTTTTACTTACCGACCCAAGCGACAAAGAAATAGATAAAATAGTTTATGGTACTTGGGATGATGGCAATATTTATGACAACGCACCTATGGCAAGTGATCCTTATTCACTCATTAGAAAAGTGGATGGACAAGATGCTAACAATGATTATTATGATTTTGTCATTACAGATACTATCACCAAAAATGCCAAAAATATTTTTTCGATGAGTGGTGAAGACAAAAATATTAATGATAATATTGTTTTGCAAACTAATGTGATTATTAATGAAGTATTTCCTAATCCAGCAGGTAGTGATATTGATGATGAATTTATTGAAATTTTTAACAATGGTAAAGAAACTGTGGATCTAAAAGATTGGCAATTGTCTGACTCTACCAAGAAAAAATATACAATCAAACAAGGTATTTTGAAATCAGGAGATTATATTGTTTTCAAAAGATCTATGACAGATATTGCTCTAAATAATACTGGAGGTGATGAAGTAAAATTATTTTCTTCAAATGGCTCAATTGTGGATTTGGTAAGTTATCCTGGTGGTGTTTTGGAAAAACAAAGCTATGTTAGACAAGAAGATAATATATGGGTTTGGACTACCAAAGTTACTTCAGGAACAAAAAATATTTTGGAGGGAAAAAGTTCTTCACCAATTGTCGTCATTGATACTGATACTGAAGTTGCAGTCAACGAATGGGTAACTTTTGATGCCTCAGATACTGTTAGTCCTGATGGCAAAAAACTAAGTTTTAATTGGGACTTTGCTGATGGTACAGATGATAACGGTGCTAGTGTAGAACACAAGTTTGGACAAGAAGGTGTTTATAGTGTGACTTTGATTGTTGATGATGGAACTAACAAGAGTGAAAAACAAATTGTAGTGACTGCAAAATTAAGTAGTGATTTTGTCGGAGGTTATAATGGGATAAGTAATGTTTCAGTTTTGAATATTTCTGAAGTTTTAGCAAATCCTGTTGGCTCTGACACTACAGAATTTGTAGAGCTTTTTAATCCTAGTGATGAAGACCTTGATATTTCTGGGTTAAAATTAGATGATGAAGAAGGGGGATCAAAAGCTTATACTTTTCCAGACAAGACAATTATTAAGACAAAAGAATATAAAGTATTTGGTCGTCAGGATATTAAATTAGCTTTTAATAATACTAGTGATTCAGTACGTATTTTATATCCAGATGGAACTATATTAACAGAAATTAGGTTTGATGATGTCGTAGAAGGTGCTTCTTATGTCCGTAATAGTGAAGGTATTTGGGTTTGGACCAGTTCACCAACACCAGGTGAAGAAAATTTTATTAATGAAAATACAAAAGTAAAAGGAATAAAAATTATCAAATCAAAAAGTAATTCTATCAAACCAGTTATCAATACCACTTTGGAAAAAGTTCGCGATGAAGATCTTGGAGACTTGGTAAGTGTGACAGGTACTGTGGCTGTAGAGCCGGGGGTACTTGGTACACAGTTTTTTTATATTATAAATCAAAATGCTGGAGTGCAGGTCTATATGTACAGTAAAGATTTTCCCAAGTTGCAAATAGGAGATGAGATAGAAATAACAGGAGAAATTACAGAAACATCTGGGGAAACTAGAATAAAATTGAAAGAAAAAAAGGATATAAAAATTTTAGGACATGTAGATTTGCCACAAGGAAAATTTTTGGAATTGGAAAATATTGGTGAAGCTTATGAGGGCAGTTTGTTGGTTGCTAGTGGAGAAATTACTGAAATAAAAAGTTCTTATATGTATATAGATGATGGTACCGAAGAAATAAAAGTTTATTTCAAAGCTGGTGCTGGTATAAGGAAAGATGTTTTTCAAGAAGGTGATTTGGTTCGTGTTACTGGACTTCTTCATCAAACAAAAACTGAATATCAGCTTTTGCCACGTATGCCAAATGATATTATGAAGACTGGTGTGACTGAAGATTTCATTACCAAACAAGAACAAGCCAAAGAACAGGACAGTGCTGATATGGTTGAGAAATATTTAGTAGCCACAGCTGGGGGAGTTACTGCTATATTTTTTGGATTGTTTGCCAAGAGTAGTGGAGGAGTTTTCTTAGAAAAGTTGAAAAAGTTTTGGAAGAAGATTTTTAGAAAATAATTTTTGAGTATAAAACAAGGAGTAGTAAAATGATAGAAAGTTTATCAAATTTTTGGTATAATGTATTTGTAATAAATTAAAATAGACTTTTTTATATTGTTGAATTTAGGAAATAAAAAAGTTTTACTTAAGAAAGATCCTTCGCTGTATTCTCAGCTCAGGATATTTGACCATGTGATTGATAATATTTTCATCCAAATTTCAATATTACTGGGCATCACTGTCTCTGTGGCTTTTTTGATGCGCGCTTTGCGTCAGCCTCTTCTTATTGCTTATTTGTTGGCTGGGATTATTGCTGGGCCAATGTTTCTAAATTTATTGCAAAGTGGAGGGCAGACTTTTGATGTTTTGGCTGAATTTGGTATTGTTTTACTTTTGTTTGTGGTTGGTCTCAGTCTCAATATTCATCATATCAAAAATATTGGTAAAGTAGCAGTGATTACGGGTTTAGCTCAAATTATTTTTACGACCACTATAGGATTTTTACTTTTAATTGCCATGAAGTTTCCTTTTTCCTCGGCCATTTACCTAGCAATGGCATTGACATTTTCTAGTACAATTATTATTGTGAAGCTATTGGCTGAAAAAAAAGATACCGATAGTGTTTATGGGCGCTATACTATTGGATTAATGGTAGTTCAAGATATTGTAGCTATTTTCATTATGATGGTAGTAACTTCTGTTGGTAAGGGAAATGATATGTGGATGGAAATTGGTACTTTGGTAGGTAAAATTTTTATTTTGATTGGTTTTGTAGGGATTACTGCTAGATATGTAGTACCGAAATTGTTAGAGCGAGTAGCTAAATCTGGAGAATTTTTATTTATTTTCACAATAACCTGGTGTTTTGGTATTGCCAGTTTACTTTACTGGATGGGTTTTTCTTTAGAAATTGGAGCTATTATGGCGGGCATATCTCTTGGTTCTTCTCCTTATCATTCCGAAATTGCTAGTCGTATAAAACCTTTGCGAGATTTTTTTATCATCATATTTTTTATCATTCTTGGTAGCGAGATGTCTTTGACAAATATTTCCAATATTTGGTCTATTGGAGTTATTTTATCTATTTTTATTTTGATTGGTAATCCTTTTATTTTGTACTCGGTTTTTCGCATGCTCAAGTTTACTCGCCGTAATAGCTTTTTGTCTGGTGTAACAGCAGCTCAAGTTAGTGAATTTGGTTTTGTTTTACTTATTGTCGGGAAAAATACCAACCATATTGTTGGAACAGAATTAGAAATTTTTACCATAGTTGCTCTGATTACAATTTTTACATCATCTTATATTATTACTTATAATGAAAAAGTTTTTGATTTTTTGAAACCATTTTTTGCTTTGTTTGGTCCAGACAAATATAGACAAACAGAAGAAAAGGAAGAGAAATATGATGCTTTTGTCTTAGGTTATCATCGCATTGGTTGGAAAGTTTGTGAAGCCTTGGCTGAAAAAAATATCAAATATGCTGTAGTAGATTACAATCCTGAGGCTGTCAAAAGACTTAAATCTAGGAATATTCCAGCTTTTTTTGGAGATGTTACTGATATTGAATTTTTGGAGACACTATCTCTTGATAAAGCCAAAATAATTATTTCTACAATTCCTGAGTATGAAGATGAATTAATTCTCTTCAAATATATTAGAAAGCATAATAAGAAAATTATTATTATTGGTAATTTGTATCATAATACTTATTTGGATGATTTGTATGAAGCTGGGGCCAACTATGTGATGATGACTCATTTGCTTGGTGGACAATGGATTTCAGATATTATTAAGGAAAAATCTTGGACAGAAAAAATTTTTTCAGATTTGCGTAAAAATCAAAAAGAAGAGATGCTATTAAGGTTTACTTCTGGAGTTAATCATCCTAATTAGTTTTGTGGAAAGCTGATATATAAGTATTGACTTTTTATAGTATTATTGATATAATTTTCTCGTCCTAAAATAAGGGGGCTAAAAGTTTTGTTGGTAGTATATTTTGATAAATATTATCAAAATATAATATTTTATATCTTTTTAAGATAAATAATGGGCCAGTAGCTCATCTGGTAGAGCGCCGCCTTTGCAAGGCGGATGTGGCAGGTTCGAGTCCTGTCTGGTCCACTAGTTTCGTCCATTGTTGGGCGCTTATTTTAAGCCGAGGTAGCTCAGTGGTAGAGTCCCGCAGACGGGAAAAATCCTCGTGTCGGGAGTTCAAAGTTAAATATACACGCCGAGGTAGCTCAGTGGTAGAGCAGTGGACTGAAAATCCTCGTGTCGGGAGTTCAATTCTCCCCCTCGGCACTATGTGGTATGTATATATATTACAAAGCATTGAATTTGGTAAGTACTATATAGGTTATTCTGCTGACCCTTTCAAGAGGTTGGAATACCATAACTTAGGTAAGACCAGATCAATAAAAGCTTATATACCATATAAAATAATAAAGTTAGAAAAATTATATCGGAGTGTAGCTCAGTTGGCTAGAGCATCTGGTTTGGGACCAGAGGGTCGAAGGTTCAAGTCCTTTCACTCCGACTATGTATCATGTGTATTTTTTGAAAAGTCTTAAAGTAGATAAAATATATTGTGGTTTTTCAGATAAAGATCCAAAAATAAGACTAATTGAACATAATCAAAGTTCAAATAAATGGACTAGATCAAATGGTCCATTTGTGCTTTTATATTTTGAATCTTATTATTGTAAAAAAGATGCTCTACATAGAGAATTATTTTACAAATCTGGTTTTGGTAGAAAAATAAGGGATGCAATACTTAGCTCAGTTTCAGCCAAAGGCTGACCAGCCTCTGGCTGGGGCTAGAGCATCTGGTTTGGGACCAGAGGGTCGAAGGTTCAAGTCCTTTCACTCCGACAAAACAAAAACTCTCTAATCTAGAGAGTTTTTTAATTTGTTATTGTGTGACCATCCCTCTTTTTCAAGGGATGGTCATGGGTGTGTGGTTTGTCAACTAACGACTTCAACGGTGACTGCAGTAATTGTGGCAATCACCATTGTAACACTGATGAAGCTCTTATCGTGTGGATAATATGGTTGATCATCTTCACCATCAAAACCAATGGCGAAGGTGGTGTCGTGCCACTTTATCCATCGTCTTATGAAGATGTAATGAACTATAAGTCCAAGAGCTATCACCAGAAAAAAAGACAATATCGTTGGCAAAGTATCCTCCTTGTTGTCAACTAGAACTCTCATAAAATTGGGGGTGGAATTCAAACATTGGCAATAATGTATATTATCATAAAGAGTTTTTTATTCATAGTTTGATATTAGGTAATAATACAAATAATAATACAAATACTTTACAAAGTGGCTGATATATGATATAGTTTTATACCTTTTCATCTTCTTGAAGAGGTATCTGAATCAAAAGGGGTACAAGTTGAAACCAGAGGAAGCAAGACAAATGCTCGATCAACTGCAGAAGTTGTTCGGGTCTATAGGCGAGGAAGTACCTCAGACTACACCTCGTCAGCCTAGGCGTTTACAAGATGCCATCTGTGTGTCGTATAGGTTTTTGTCGCCACTGATGGGACAAGAGTTCGAGGTGTGTCTGAACACCTTGAAGGGTAGAGTCTCGGTGATGATCATTCCCCCATATGGGAACATGATCAACGCCAAGAAGGAAGATCAAGTGAAACTGGCCATTGATCAAGTGAGGACTCTCCTTGAACTTGAAAATGGCATCTTCAAAAACAAACAGGACAAAGTCCTGTCTTAGGAGGTAGAGACATGGTTGATTTGGCAGAAGATTTTCAGCATCTCACTAATTGGATTTTGAATTTGGTGGTGTGGAAAGCCATCTACAATTTCCAAGATGTCATCGTCGGTTTGATGGAGGTTTTGAAGTGGCTCCTCTTTGGCAAGGTGCACAACAAAGAGTAGAGCTTCTCGTGTGACAGGTCTGAAAGAAAACTTTCAAGACCTGTCGCTCATTATTTTATATTTTATAAACTGACTAGCTGATAAAATTATCAAGCAGACGTGGCGGAATTGGTAGACGCGCACGATTCAGGTTCGTGTGGAAGTAATTCTATGAGAGTTCGATTCTCTCCGTCTGCACTAAACAAAAAAACTTTCTAAATTAGAAAGTTTTTTATTTTTTATTCAACTTTTGTCCTATATTGTAAAGCCTCGGCAATATGCTCAGTAGCAATATTTTCAATTCCGGCCAGATCAGCAATGGTTCTCGCTAGTTTCAAAATACGATGATAACTTCTAGCCGAAAGATTCATATGAGTGACAGCTTGTCTTAACAAATTTATAGAACTGTCATTCAATTTACAAAAACTTTTTATATCTTTATTTTTCATTTCGCTGTTGGAAGTATAAGGACTATCTTTGAAACGCTGGTTTTGAATTTCACGAGCTTTCTCCACGCGAGTTCTAATAACTTCTGAACTTTCTGATAGTGTATCTTGTGCCAGTTTTTCAAAAGGAACTCGTGGTACTTCTACATGTAAATCTATTCTATCAAGTAATGGCCCACTAATTTTTTTGCGATATTTTTCTATTTGCATAGGACTACAAGTACAATTTTTGTCAGGGTCACTGGCATAGCCACAAGGGCAAGGATTTTGACTAGCAACCAGTGTGAAGCTAGCTGGGAAGCTAATAGTTCCTTGAGCTCGTGAAATTGTAATAACTCCATCTTCTAGTGGTTGGCGTAAATTTTCCAAAACTAATCTAGGAAATTCTGGGAATTCATCTAGGAATAATATTCCACGATGAGCTAGAGAAATTTCACCAGGTCTTGGAAATTTGCCACCACCAACTAGAGCAACAGCCGAAGCTGAATGATGTGGAGTGCGAAATGGTCTAGTACTAATAATTGGTTTATCTGGTGGCAAGAGACCAGCTACTGAGTATATTTTTGTAACCTCAATGGCTTCTTTGGTGGTCATACTTGGGAGTATAGAGGGAAGCGTTCTAGCAAGTAGTGTCTTTCCTGATCCTGGTGGACCTGACAAGAGAATATTGTGTCCACCGCTAGCAGCGATTTCTAGACCCCTTTTGGCAAATTCTTGGCCTTTGATATAGGCCATATCCATTTCATAAATATTTTTTTCAAACCAATCTGTCAGTGGAATTGGTTTTATCTTAATAATTTCTTCTATTCCATTTAGATGGTTTATTATCTCTTGAAAAGTTTTGACAGGATAAATATTTATTCCAGTAATAATCGCTGCTTCTTTGGCATTAGCTTCAGGAATAAAAATATTTTTGAAACCATGTTGACTAGCAAAAATAGCTAGTGATAAGACACCAGTAGTCTGACGCAAACTACCATCCAAAGCTAATTCTCCCACGAAGATGCTGTCTGTAATATCTATATTAGTTAATTTTTGAGAAGAAATATACATACCAATAGCAATTGGTAAGTCATAAGAAGTTCCTTCTTTGCGGACATCAGCTGGAGCAAGATTAATAATAATTCTACTATTGTTGGGAAAAGAAAGATGAGTGTTTTTCCAAGCAGTGCGGATACGTTCTTTGGCTTCTTGAATTGCCATATCTGGTAAGCCAACAATTTGAAAACCTGGCCAACTACCAGCAATATCTACTTCTACTTCAATAGGAATACAATCCAAACCTAAAATAGCAACAGAATTTATTTTGACAAACATAGGACAGACAAAAAAGTTTATTTATTTTTTATTTTTGTATAGCAACAACACCACACCTATCACAATGATTATATCAGCCAGATTCATGACAGAAGTAAAGACACGAAAATAATCAATGGTAATTGAAAATATTACTCTATCAATAAGATTGGAGATAGCGCCAGCAAAGATAAGAGATATCCCAAGACAAAAATAATTATTTTTGTGTTTATTTTTTGACCACCAAATACCCAGAGCTAAAAGAATAAGTGGTGTTAGAACAAAAATAATAATTTGTGGTACAGGTAAACCAAAAGCAATACCAGAATTTGCAAAGTATTCCCAACCAAGCCAAGGTTTTATAATATAAAAATGAAAGTTTTGATTGTGATAAGCAAAATATTTTAGTAATTGATCAAATAAAAATAAAAAACCACTTAAGATAAAAAATATTCTTAAGTGGTTTTTTTGCATAAAAAAATTATGTTGACTAAAGCTCTTGAGTAATGGTTTTTTTGCAACTTACACAAGCTCCAGAAGTAGGACGAGCAAGTAATCTTTTTTCTTCTATTGGTTGGTGACAATATTTACAAATGCCATAAGTACCAGTTTTGATATTTTTTAGAGCCTTTACTACGTCTTTCAATTCTTTTTCTAATTGCATTTCTACTGGCTTGTTGGCTAAAAATTCAGTTACTTCTAGAGTGTTTTCATCAACACCATCACCATACTCAGAATAGGAGGTGTTGTATTCATTAGCTACGTGGGAATCTTTTTTGGCAAATTTTTCTAAATCAACAGTTAGTTTGTCTTTTTGTTGTAGTAAAGTTTTTTCTATTTTTTTTAGTAATTTTTGATTCAATTTTGTTTTTGTAGTTTTCATATATTTTTTACTTGTTTTTTATGAAGAAATTATATAATAAGTTGTCTAAAAACGCAAGGGGAATATTAATTTTAACACCAATTTGTACTAATAATTTTTTATATTATATTTTTATCTATAATCATTCAAGATCATTTTTTTGAGATTTTATGTATTTTGACTGGGGTGTCTAAAAGAATTTTTAGAAAAAAAAGAGGCATCCGTAGCCCTAGTAAATTTAGGTGGCTGGAGCCTCTAAAATATCCTAGGAACCGGTATTGTCCAAGTTGTTCAAATATTTTAGTCTAAAATACTTAAATAACTTGGAAAATGCCAGGTAAAACCTGGGACTTTAAAGCTTTGACCGCTCGCTGGTGTAGGCCTCAAGCAAGTATCTTTTTGGGAAAACTTACCATAGTAGAGGGCACCTGTTTAAACATTTGATGTTTGTTTTTGTATAGTCTCCGAAGGGACTATAGTTGGTGCAAGCAGTAGCTAAGCTGTGAGAGAGGTTCTCACGTGTCTTTTTTAAGTATCTCTGATACTTATTTTTTGACATTTGAAAAACTCTTTTGTAATGTTCACAAATATATTATAGCATTTTTTGTGTATATTGTCAATAGCTTCAATATTTTGGCTTAATTTAGCTAAAAACATTATATTTTAGCCAAAAATATGTATAAACTAGTCTATACAATACTGTTTTGTTCATTTGTTATCCCCAAATTAGGGTGTTTTTCCACAGACTTATCCACAATGTATATAATAATGTATACAAATAAGTGCTTTTGACTGTTCAAAAGTAGTGGATTTGTTGTTATTAATTATTATTTCATTTTTATTACACCCAAGTAACTGATTATTTTTTGGTTCAATTGACTAAAATTTGGGTAGTTATCCACATTATTGGTACTTTTTCCACAGGTTTATCCACATTTGTATAGGTTTTTGTAGACAAATATCATAAAAATATGAAAACATAAGAACATAAAAACAAATAATTTGAATTTGTCTGTATAAAACAGTTAACACCACCCTACTAAACGCCTTAGTAGATTTGTTTTTATGTTCTAGTGTTTTAATGCTTTAATCCAAGGCGTGCACGGCAAGGCGGACAAGGTTTAATTCCTCGTCCCCCTTCTCGCGAGAGGGGGGACGAAATAATCCAATTGATACCTCGTTCCCGATTTAATTGGGACTGCTAGGTAGTTCATTGTTTTTATGATTTTATCAATACCTGTCCAATAGGTTCAAAAAATGCTATACTATTTTTATATTCATTAATTTTTTTCTTATGAAAATAACAAAAAATATTGAAATTTTACAAAATTTTACTATTAAAAACATTCCTAATCTAGATATAGCAGTTTTGGGGGCATTGGAATTGTTTATGAATGTTAAGTTACCAAAACTTAGTATTCAATTCAAAAAACCTTTGGTAGTTGGTAGTGGCAATGCTGCAGTAACTGGCAAAGTCTTGTTTGCTGATAAAGATGTTATATTGTCTGATGAAAGTAACTATCTTGAAAAATTGATCAATATTGCAGGAATTGATGGAGCTATACTTATTTCTGCTTCTGGTAGTAAACATGCTATACCAATTTCAAGAGAATTGAAAAAAAGAGGTGTAAAAACTATATTACTTACTAATAGTGATAATGCCCCAGCCAAAAGATTTATTGACAAAGAAAATTTGTTTGTTTTTCCAAAAAATCGTGAGCCTTATACCTATAATGCATCTACCTATATGGGTATAATTTTTGGTAAGACCCATGAAGACCCTGAACATATTTATAATTTTATTACCAAGAAAACTGCCAAAGAAATAAGCAAAGACTTTAATAAGTATGATGCATATTACTTGTTGATACCAGAACAATTTTCGGCAATGAGTGAAATGTTTATGACAAAATTTGATGAAATGTTTCAGCCAATTATTTCAGGTAGAGTTTTTACTGCAGAACAAAGTAAACATGCCAAAAGTGTGGTGAAAAATGATCAAGAACTTTTTATAAGTTTTGGTTATGAAAATAAAACTTTTGGGTTGGCAAAAAATAGATTAAATATTACTTTGCCTAAGAATGTTGACTATGCAGGATTTATGGCAATTGTTTATTATGTTCTTGGAAAAGTACAAGAAAGTTATCCTCCTTATTTTCAAAAAGGAATTGTGAATTATTGCAAAAATGCTTCCAAAATTTTTGGTTATGAAATTAAGCCGATTGTGGAGTAAGCTATAAAAATTATGTTTTAGTATAACAAATTGACTAATTGGTGTTTTTATATTATTATCTTCACGTATTAAATTAACCTTTTTATTATGTTATCTCTTGCTATTGTTGGATTGCCAAATGTCGGCAAGTCCACTCTCTTCAATGCTCTTACCAAAAGTAAACAGGCTGATGTAGCCAATTATCCTTTTTGTACTATTGAACCAAATGTAGGGGTGGTAGAAGTGCCTGATGAAAGATTAGCCAAATTGTCAATAGTTTCCAAATCACAAAAGACAGTGCCCACGGCGATAGAATTTGTGGATGTGGCCGGATTGGTCAAAGGTGCTTCTGAAGGTGAAGGTCTTGGTAATAAATTTTTGTCACATATCCGTGAAACTGATGCTATTGTACAGGTTGTGCGTGGTTTTACAGATAAAAATGTTGTACATGTCCATGGTAAAGTAGACCCAAAAAATGATAGTGAAGTAATTAATCTAGAATTGATCATGGCTGACTGGCAAACAGTAAGTAAGAGATTGGACAAAACTCGCAAAAGTGCCAAAGGTATTCAAGTCAAAGAACTTGCTAAGGAACTAGCTTTGCTTGAAAAGTTGGCTGTTCAATTGCAAGCCGGAAAACCAGCAAGAAATCTTGAATACGATTCCACCTTGGGTGGGGAAGATGAGGTGAAAATATTAAATGATTTACATCTTATTACTATGAAGCCAATGCTTTATGTAATCAATATTGATGAGACAAATGTGGGTAGTAAAAAGGAATTTGATTTGGATGGTCCTTATATAGAAATAAGTGCGAAACTAGAAGCTGAACTGGCTGAATTGGGTGATGAAGATGCTAAAATATATATGGCTGATTTGGGAATTACTGAAACTGGTCTTGATAAACTGGTCGTGGCTGGTTACAAATTGTTGGATCTTATTACTTATTTCACTTCTGGCGAACCAGAGACTAGAGCTTGGACTGTCAAACGAGGCACCAAAGGCCCTGAGGCAGCTGGTGTCATCCATACTGATTTTATCAAAGGCTATATCAAGGCTGATGTCGTCAATTGGCAAGATTTTGTTGAGTATGGTGGTTGGAGTGGAATAAAAGGAACTGGCAAATTGCGTTTGGAGGGTAAAGAATATGTGGTAGTAGATGGTGATACTGTTTATTTTCATGTGGCTACTTAAGTTTGTAAAGTTAAAAGTTTGTAAAGTTCATTCCGCCCAAGGCGGACTCGTCTACGCGAGAAAGTCTAAAGTCATTTTATTTTATGAGAGCGGGGACAATTATTATAAAAAATAATCAAATACTTTTGATGCATCGTTTTTGGCAAGGACGTGAATATTTTGTTATTCCTGGTGGTGGTATAGAAGATGGAGAAACTGTGGAGGAAGCGGCTATTCGTGAAGCAAAAGAAGAAACTAGTCTGGATGTAATTTTGGGAGATAAATTTTGTGAATTTTATAATGAATTTGATAAGAGAAGAAACATATATTTTTTAGTAACAAAATTTTCTGGTGAGATAAAACTTGGTGGGCCTGAAGCGGAGAAGAATTCAGAAGATAATAAATATGTTTTGGAATGGCATGATTGGAGTGAAATTCAAAATTTGAATATTGTACCAGAGGAGTTGAAGAAAAAGTTAATGATTGGGTATGTTAAATAGTTAATTATTTTTTTGATAAATAATAATGAATGTAAGTTTGCTATAAAAGATTAGTTTAGCAAACTGACGTTTACTATTCCTTTTATGAATACTGAAGTTTGTTATATCTAAATAAAAGGAGTTAGAATAATATATGGAATTTAGTAAATTGTTGGAAGAATTGAAAAAATTAAATTTATCCATAGATAAATTTGCAATTTTTGGGAGTGGTCCATTGGCTGTGAGAAAAATAAGAGAAGCTTCTGATATTGATATTGTTGTTTTGTCCGATTTGTACAATAAA
This sequence comes from Candidatus Magasanikbacteria bacterium CG1_02_32_51, assembly GCA_001871435.1. GTDB lineage: Bacteria > Patescibacteriota > Patescibacteriia > Magasanikbacterales > UBA922 > UBA1557. The sequence continues at coordinate 11,320 of MNVC01000015.1, read as the reverse complement.
TTTGCCAAAGATTATCAAATAAATGATTATAATGGAAATATTACAATTGGAAATATAGAGATATGTAAAAGCTGTGAACCATTAACTGAAACAATTGAAAAATTGATTGAGACTGCTGATGTTATAGACGGTTTTCCTTTTGTAAGTTTGGAGTATATTCTACAATTTAAAAAAATACTAAATAGAGAAAAGGATAAAAGAGATGTAAAATTGATTGAAGATTATTTGTCCAAAACGTGTTGACGAAATTCGCTCTGGCTCATTTCGTCATTCCGCTTTTTGTTTGGATTGACGAATTGTCCCGATAAAATACGGGATCCCGTACTTAGTCGGGAAACAAGTGAAATTCGTCTGGCAATGATGTACTAAACGATTTTTATTTTTCATATTTTATACTTTTAAAAACGTGTTGACGAAATTCATAAGTTAATTTTGCATAGATAATGCAAGTAAGATTACAATTATTTTTTTAAATTATATTTTTTAAACTCATTTCGTCACTCCATTCTTCATGAATGAAAAAATTCCAGATCCGTCACCCTGTCCGTCAGCCGACGGATCAGGGTCTTTTTTATATAAGACGTATTTAGTAAGAAAGATCCTGAAACAAGTTCAGGATGACGATTTAGGGAAGTAAGGAATGACAAATTGAACGGAGTAAAATTTGTCAAAAACGTTTTGACGAAATTCGTTCATGGATTTTTTGTAGATAATGTAAATGAGATTATAAATAATTATTTTTTTAAATTATATTTTTCAAACTCATTTCGTCAATCCATAGTTAACACTCCATAATTAACCAATTATATCTTCCTAAATTTCCAAATCTCTCTGCCAACAAATTGGGTCGGTCGGTGATAGAGAAGTGAACGGTCACCATTTTCAAAATTGAGAATTTCAAAACCTAGTTTTTTGATTTCATCCAGACAATTGACAGTAATCCAGACATTGCCAAATTTGAATTTTGGGATGATGAAAATAATGATACCATCAGCTTTGAGAATTTTGTAAAAAGTTTTGAAGCTATCTATGTATAGTTTTGCTAAGTCTTGGGCTTGTTGTTCCAAAACAGTGTTTGGTTCTCTTCCATGTAGAGGTTTGCCCATATAAGGTTCAGCAACTATTAGCTCAATACTTTGAGGTTTGAGGTAATTTAACAATTCTGTAGTTTTGGCTAAAAAAATTTTACTTTTGACATTTTTTAAATTATTTTTTTCTATCATCCAAGAAATATTTTTTTTGCTATCTTCAATTGCTTTGGGACTGATGTCACTACCAATAATATGGTTGAAACCAAGAGATAAAGCTTCATTGAGTATGGTGCCAGAACCACAAAAAGGATCTAGTATGACGGCATCTTTGTTGCATCCTGACAAATTTATCATGGTTCTGGATAATTTTGGTGGGAGCATACCAGAAATATTGTCAGTCACTGGTCTATAGTAATCTCGCTGTGTAAAACCTTCAATATCTTGAATAAAAATAGTTTTGTAAACACTATTTTGAAAAACTGTAAAATGACTTTTACTTTCTAGTAGTTTGTTGTGCAAAATACTGGCGGTATTTTTGGTTTCTACATAGCGGACTGATTTACCAAGGGCTTTCAATTCTTTTTTGATATTGATAGCCAATTTGCTATTGGTTGGGGAAATTGAAAAATTGATTTTGCCACTTTCTTGTGTTTGCAAATAATCTACAATTATTTTTTGGGGGAATTCTTTGCTTTCAATTTGGACACCAACTTGAATAATGCCACCAAAGTCTGGTGATAGTTTTTCAATTTTGTCTTCAGTGCTTTTGACATCCAAAATAAAATAATCATTTTTAGTACTTAGTACTTCATATTTTATTTTTTCGCGCTTTAAAATCGCCAAGACTTCGGCGGTTGATATGTGTGGTTGATGACCTAGTTCAAAAATACATTGCATAAATTCTATTTTGATAGATTTAAGAAGACTATACTGCTTTGAAGTAGTTGTCAATTTGAGTGTGCGTATTTATCGGGATGGTTCTACTATGAAGGAAACCGAGGTAGAAGTAGTATCCTCTATATTGAGGGTGGAGGTGGACAAAACAATTGTTTTGTTGAAGAGATCTCTTTTGGGAGTCAAGGTGGTGTTTAGAGCAAGGTTTTTTTCTTGCCAAGCATAGATTGTTTCTTCATACATTTTGAAATTGATAGTTTCAAATTTTTGGATATTTTGTATTAGGGTAATTTCTTTTATTTGTTCAAGAGTTTTGTAAACATCATTATAAATAAACCAAAAAGTAGTACTTAGAGTAATGATAACTGTTAAAAACAAAAAAATATTTAAAATTTTTATCTTTTTGAGATGAGTATAATCACGGGATTGATTGATAGTCACCATTTTTTTGTCTATTTTTTTTGAAAAAAGTTGCATAGTTATTTGGTATAAATAATAGCCTCAAAAATCAAGGAAACATTTTCTGAATCTACTTTGGTCCAGTTGAGGTTGTTTATTGTGAGATAAATTGGTAAACGTTCCAGGGAATTCAAATATTGTAAAGTTTTATCAAAACTAGTTTTGATTTTGAAAGAAATTACAAAATTGTTGTCTTGTTCAGGATTGATACTCAAAGTCTGTTCAATGTTTTGAGACGAAGCTAAGTCTTCCAATTCTTGAATAAGTTTTATAGTGGCATCGTCATTTTTGGTTATCAGACTTTGTTCTAATAATTTGGTATTTTCTGTAATAGTATCCAATTGAGCAAGGGATTTGGTTAGTAATCTCATTTTTTCAAGTTGATCAGCTGTATATTGTTCTGTTGTTTGTATATCTTTTTTTATATTTTGTATGTAGTTGATACTTGGTAAAATTATATATAAAACAACGAGTAAAATAAACAGAATAATACCAATAATAGAAAAAATAATTTTGTAGATAGGATTATTTTTCTTTTTCATATTATTTTAGATTGACGCTAATATTGAAAGCAATATTTTCTTTTTTGGTAAGATCAGAAACTGGAGATTCAACATGAATATATAAAGGATTATTTTTTAGTGTTTCTTGAAAATCTAAGAGACTTTGTCTAGTATCAGCTATGCCAGAAAAAGCTACAGTTTTTTGGTTGTAATTTATATTTAGAGAAGTCAAAACTATTTCTTCAGGTGTTGAAAAAGTGATGTCCACAATAAGCGGAGTTATATTGTGGTGTTGTTGTTGTACTAAATTTAGCCTTTGGGTTAGTTTGTTTATAGTTTGTATTTGTTGGGATTTGGAAGTATATTTGTTGTTGTCATTGATAGTATTTTGGGCTATAGCACTATAATAATTTTGTAGTAAGAACTCGGAAAACATCAAAGAGATGGCTATAAAACTAATGGACAAAAAGATTACTTGTAAAATATTTTGGACAAACTTAAACTGTGCCATGTGGATGAGAAGACTTTTTTTATTTTCATTTAGTAAATTTATTCTTAGTGGGTACATATTTAGATTGAATCATTTTTGATAAAAGGATTATCAGCTGCTCGCAGAGCCAGACCAATAGCTGTGGCATATTTGATAGATTCTTCATAAGGTACTTGGATAACTCTGTTGCTATTTAAGTTTTTCCAGACTCTACCTGGTTTGCATTCTATTTTCAATTCATTGGTTAAGACTTTGTCTAGGTCTTGTAACATAGAACCACCGCCACACATTGTGATGTGATTGATAGTGTTAGTTTTTGGAAAATGACTATAATAAAAATAAATATCTTTTTGAATTTGTTCAATGAATTTTTTGGTTTGTTCCATGATTACCATCCAAATTTTTGTTTGATTTTGATATTTTAATCCATATTGATATTTGGCCTGTTCAGCTCTTTCGTGGCTAACAGCAAATTTTTGTTCTATAGCTGTTGTTAACAATTCACCAGAAAAAGGTAAAATAGCACTAAATTGGACAGTATCATTATCATAGATAATGATGTTTGATTTTGTTCCACCAATATCTAGCAAAGCACGTGCCTCATTTTGGTATTGTTTGTCGGCAGTCACCATAGCTCTCGCAATAGACAAGGATTCAATGTCTATGGCTATGAGATTTAAGCCTGCTTTTTCAATAAGATTGATATAACTGTCAGTAATAATTTTTGGGGCAGCAGCCATTATTATTTTGGTTTTGTTTGGTTCATCAGTGGCTGGTATGGCTTCCCAATCCAGATAGTGTCCATCTTTTTCGGTAAAAGGAATATATTTTTGAGCTTCTATCTCCACATCATCTTGGATAATCTCTCCAATATTTTTGTTGATGACTATTAGCTTTATAAAGGTGTGAGTCTCTGGTAAATTGATTACTACCCAAGGACTTTTTATTTTTTTTTCTTTACCACCGCGACCTTGTAAAAGTTTTTGGATATAGTGTACTACTTGAGCCTCTTGGGTGATTTCGCCATTGATAATTAGTCCCAAAGGTAAAGAAATACTTCTAATACTTTTCAAAGTAAAAGAAGGACCACCTTTGAGGTTGGAAATATTTTCTAATTGGACTAGCTTGATAGATAGATCACTTATATCTAGACCAAAGGCTTCTGGAAAAGGTACGCTATTAAACATAATTTACAAATATACAAATTTATTTTTTTTGTTTTTTATTATTAAAAACTTTGGGTCAAACTATAGATTGGCATAATAACCGCTACAGCAATACCAGCAACACCGAGACCAAGTAAGATTATAATAACTGGTTCTATAATTGTAGAAAAATTTTTCATGGTTTTGTCAACTTCATTGGAATAAAATTTGGAAAGCTCATCTAGAAGTTTGTCTATTTCGCCAGTTCTTTCGCCGACCATGATCATTTCAGTCACCATTGGTGGAAAGAGTTTGTTAAATTCACGTAAAGTTTGAGAAAGGTTTGTACCTTTTTTGATTTTTTCGGCTGCTATTTTCAAGGCATCTTGGTATCTTACATTGCTACAAATTTCAGCACTTATGTCCACGGCTTCAACAATAGGAATAGTACTTTTTAGTAGAGAGGACAATGTCAAAGAAAATCTGGCTAGATTGATTTGTTTGATAATTTTGCCTATAATTGGTAGGTTTACATTTATTTTGTGTATAAATCTTTTGAATTTTGGAAATTTTTTTAAGGAAAATATAAAGAACCCAACGATAGTAGACAAAATCAAAAAAATAAGAATAAGGTTGAGTGGTTTGCTCATAAAATCAGTGATAGCCACGAGAATTCTTGTTGACAAAGGTAGTTTGGCATCAACATCATCAAACATGACCATTAATTTTGGTAATACAAAAGTTACCATCAAAACACTAACAGCCGAAATTGCTACGACGATAACTGCTGGATAAATCAAGGCCCCATGAATGGTGGAAGTAAGCTCATAATTTTTTTTCATTTGGGTCATAACTTGTTCCAAAGAGCCTTCCAATTTTCCAGAAATTTCTCCAGAAGCAATCATTTTGACATAAATTGGTGGAAATACTTTTGGGTATTGAGTCAACACTTCGCTAAATTGGCTACCATTTTCTACACCTATTTTAATTTCATTTATGACTGAGTTCAATTTTTTATTTTGTATTTCTTTGCTCAAGACATCTAGACCTTCAATCAAAGAGAGACCGGCTGACAACATTGTTTTTAGATGTTCCAAAAAAAAGATTTTATCAATAGTCTTGACTTTGGTAAAATGGTTGATAAAAAATTTGTTGATTTTTTTTTCAAAAGGAGATGATTCTTTTTTTGGTCTTTCATCGGACATAGAGAACCTAATTTAAAATTTAGTAATTTTTTATTTCATCAAATAATTTATTCTTTTGTGGCACGCAGTACTTCTTCTATGGTGGTTATACCTTCTTTGGCTTTGATAATGCCATTTTCAAATAAGTTTATCATACCATGGCTTTCGGCAAATTCTTTGATATCTTGAGCAGTGGATCTCTCGTTGATAAGTCTAGTAAGATCATCATCTACGACCAATACTTCATAAATTCCTAGACGTCCTTTGTAGCCAGTAGTGCCACATTTGTGACAACCTTCTCCACGATAAAAAGTCATCTCTCTAATATTTTTTTCTATATCAGCATCTTTTATTTCTTGGTCAATTAGCAAATCTTTGATAGTTTTTTTGTGGAGCATTTTTTCTAGTTCTTTTATTTCTTCTGCCAAAAGTGTATAAGGCTTTTTGCAATTGGAACATATTTTTCGGACGAGACGTTGAGCGATGATGACATTGGTAGTAAAGCCCACCAAGAAAGGTGGAATATCCATATCTACAAGACGCGGTAGAGTAGTAGGGGCATCATTGGTATGGAGAGTAGAGAGTACTAGATGACCAGTCATCGCCGCGTGTATAGCTACTTCGGCTGTCTCTTGATCACGGATTTCTCCAACCATAATGATATCTGGATCTTGACGTAAAAAAGCTCTTAGACCTGAGGCAAAAGAAAAGCCAGCTTTGGGATTTATTTGACTCTGGTTGATGCCAGCTACATGATATTCAATAGGATCTTCTATAGTACAAATATTGACTGTAGGACTATTCAAAATACCAAGTATGGAATATAGTGTGGTAGTCTTACCACTGCCAGTTGGTCCAGTTACCAAGATCATACCGTGTGGTTTTTTGATAGCATATTCTACTAGCTTTTGGATTTTTGGCAAAAAACCTAAATTTTCTAGACTCAAAGCTCTCTGTCCTTCGTGTAAAAGACGCATAACTATTTTTTCACCATCATAGACTGGTACTACAGAAACACGGAAAGAAAGTCTTTCATCATTTAGCTTTATTTTGAAACGGCCGTCTTGAGGTATCATGTGTTCATCTATTTTCAATTGTGATAATATTTTGATACGAGCCATAATACCATTTTGTACTAATTTTGGTAGGGACATAACTTGTTTCAAGATACCATCCACACGATAGCGTACAGCTACTTCTTTTTCAGTCGGTTCAATATGGATATCACTAGCATTTTCTAATACAGCATGTTCCAAAATAGAATTGACAATGTTGATAATAGGTAATTCTTCAGCAATTTTTTTCAAATCTTTTGTGTCTGTGTCATCATTTATTTCTTTGTTCAATTGGGTGATTACTTGGTCATTTTCAATAGTCGCATGATATTTTTGGAGAGTTTCTTTGATAGCACTAGGGGTAGTAATAAAGACTTTTTGGGAAAGTCCTGTTTTTCGTCTCAAAAATTCAATAGTCTGGATGTCATTGGGGTCAAGCATGGCTATGTCTAGTTCATTTTCTGTTTTTTGAAAAGCTATTACTTGGTGTTCGTGAGCAAATTCTTCAGGGATAATATTCAAAATTTCTAGATTAGTATCAGCACCTTTTAATTCTATATATTCATTTTGAGAATTTTGAGCCAAGAATTTGTAGAGACTATCTTCAGTTACAATATTTTCAATAATAAGATATTCCTCTAAAGAAAGTTTTTTTTCTATGGCTAATTGGCTATATTGTTTTATTTTTTCGTCATCCAACTTGAAGTAGTTTTTCAAAATATTTTCTAGTAGTGTTCTAACAATCATATTTGATGTTTAAGTATAAAATGATTATAACATATTTTCGGAATAGTTAATAGTTTATTTTTCTCCTATAGTTATACCTTTAGGAATAATTTTAAATTTTAAATTTTAACTTGTCCGCCTTGCCTGCCTGCCTTGTTTACACGCCATGGGCTGTGGGTGGGGTTGGAAACAATTTTCAATTTAGAAATTTTGAAAAGATAAAATCAGGAGTAGCAAACCCTCCCAACGGCGGGCAGGCGTAAGTTTGCTAAGTTCACATAATACTTAAATTGGCAAACTTACGTTTGCCAATCCTCTTGTCTTTGAATTGACGAATTGTCCCGATAAAATACGGGATCCCGTACTTAGTCGGGAAACAAGTGAAATTCGTCTGGCACTGATACCTTAAAATGAATGAACATGGCAATAATATTTTTCTTTTGCAATGTATAACGAAATTCGCTTTAGCTCATTTCGTCATTCCTAATTATTTTTAACAATTTTTTCACTTCTCTTTTTGGATTGACGAATTGAAATGAGAAGTGGCAAACGTCATTACAAACTTTTAACTTTCTTGCATAGACGAGTCCGCCTTGCCGTGCACGCCTTTGGTGTGGGCGGAGGGCTGTGGGCGAGTTGAAAGTTAAACAACAAGGAATAGTAAACGTCAGTTTGCTATCCGTCACCCTGAATTTAGTTCAGGGTCTTTTTTGTTTGAGACGTCTTTGTATAAGAAAGATCCTGAACTAAATTCAGGATGACGAGTTAGCGTCATTCTGAACTTGTTTCAGAATCTTTTTTGTTTGAGACGTCTTTGTATAAGAAAGATACCGAAACAAGTTCGGCATGACGAGTTAGGATGGTGAATTATAGGATGACGACCCTGTGGATAAACTACCTCTTTTTTGTTTATTATTTTTGCAAAAAGTGTTATAATAAAAACAAATTTATTTTTTGAAAAAAATATTATTGTTATCATGCTTAATAACAAAAAACCAGAAGTAAAAAATAATATAAATAATACGACCAATCAAACTAAACTGACTGGTTCTTTTGGTAGTTATTTTGTCTGGAGAGGAATGATCAATTCCTATATGACTTTGAAAAAAAGTTATAAGGCTAATGGTAAACTAGAGTCTGACAAAAAAAGACTAATTTATTTACAAAAACAAATTGTTTGGAATTTTTTCAAAGATTTCTTTTTATTTCCGATTTGGATTCTACGTTTTCTCAAACCAGCCTACATGAAAGGTCCCATCACTCTATGGGATAATCTAAAAACAATTACTAAAGCTACTATCTATCTGATACGTAGTCACGAATTCAAACCTCTGCGTATTGCGGTACTTTCTCAAATATGTTTTATTTTTATCTTTGTTCAATTTGGTATCCTAATGCTTAGATTTTATTCTATACCTACTTACGCTGCTACCTATGGTTTCGTTCAAACAGACTGGTCTGGTGGAGCTTCTACTACAGTCTTTGCAACACATGCTACCAACCAGAGTGGTTGGACTTACTACTATTCCAAAGATAGTTCTATTACTACTGCTGTTCCAGGAGAAGTCAGTCTAGTACTAAATACTAACACTTCTACCGATACCACTGATTCAGACTTCAGTACTAATACTACTCTCACCAATATCTATGTTCCAAGTAGTACTGATAGTTTCCAATTATTAAAACAAAATGGGGCAACTTGCAGTGTCGCAAGTGAATGTGTTAATGGAGGATGTAATGGTAGTAGTCTTTGTTATACACCTTAGAGTATGAAAGCATTAAAACATTAAAGCATGAAAACACTAGAGCACCTGATCACCTAATCACTTTATCACCTGATCACTTGAACATTCCGCCCGAGGCGGATCCGCCTAGGGCGGAAGAACAATTTCAACATTTACAACATCTACAACATTTACAACATTAACCACTTACATGAAACGTCGCTTACTCACAAATCATATCCTTTCTCTGACTGCCTTTTTGTTGGTGGTTGTGGGTGGTTTGTTTTTGGTGAGTACTCCAGCTAGAGCTACTAGTGTTACTAGCTACTATTTTTCAGCTTCGGGTGGAAGTTTTTCTTATGTTACAGGATATACCACGGCTAGTTTGTCAGTAGGTAGCTTGGATGATGGCGCTTTCAATGGTCTACCAATTGGTTTTACTTTCAATTATCTTGGCACTAACTATACTACGTTTTGTGCTACTACCAATGGATATCTTATTTTTGGTTCTGATTGTAATCAATCATATACTGGCACTATTGCTGGTAATGAATCTACCCCCGTATTATATCCGCTGATTGATAATTTAAGTATGAATGCTGCTGGTTCTTTGAGATATGTTGTAACCGGTTCATCGCCTAATAGGATTTTTACTGTTGAGTGGTACAAAGAACAATGGGGTTATACTGCTACTACTGAAGGTATTTCTTTTCAGGTTAAACTTTATGAAACTCTTAATAAGATTGAATTTGTTTATCTACAGGAAGCTGGAGCATTATCAACTCCTTCCGCCTCTATTGGTATCTCGGGAGGTGGAAATTATTTATCACTTAATGGTACGGGAGCAAGTCCTACAGCAAGTTCAGTTACAGAAACAGCGACTCTTAGTACCAAACCAGCTAATGGTCAGATATATGCTTTTACACTTACCCCACCTGTCCCTCCATCCACCCCAACTTTTTCCAGTGCCACTGCTGGTACTTCCACCATTCAGATAAACTGGGGAACTGTAGCAAGTTCTACATACTACACAGTCTCATCTACTGCCGGTACTGTGACTACTACTGCTACTACTTCATTATTTACAGGTCTCACTCCTAGTACTACTTATTATTTTCAAGTCAAAGCAACTAATGCTGATGGTAGTAGTAGTTTCTCTACTTCTACCGCTGTGGAAACAACTGGTGTCGCTATTGCCTCAGCTCCTACAATTTCCAGTTTTTCTAGTATGTCTAGTACCACTATCAAAGTAAACTGGGGAACAGTCCTCTGGACTAATTACTACACTGTATCTTCCACAACTGGTACGGTCACGACTACAGCTACAACTTCATTATTCTCTAGTCTCACTCCTACTACTACTTATTATTTTCAAGTCAAATCTACAGATATCTGGGGTAGAGACACAGACTACTCTACAGTAGGTACTACTTCTACTTATCCTTATCCTCCGATAGCCCCAACATTTTCAAGTGCGACTATTGGTACTTCTACTATAAGAATGAATTGGGACGCACTCACTAGTATTAGTTATTACACAATATCCTCTACTGCCGGAGTTACTGTCACTACTACTGCTACTACTTCATTATTTTCTAGTCTCACCCCTAGTACTACTTATTATTTTCAAATCAAAGCAACTGATGTCTATGGTCAAACCGGTAGTTATTCTACCTCTACCGCTGTCGAAACAACAGCTATTGCCATAGCTTCAGCTCCAGTAATTTCAAGTATAAACAATGTTACTACTTCTACTCTCAAGGTAAACTGGGCTACAGTCCTTTGGACTAGTTACTACACAGTCTCTTCTACGGCTGGACTAGTGACAACTACCGCGGTTAGCTCTACTATCACTGGCCTTACTTCAGCTACTAGTTATAGTTTCCAAGTTAAGTCTACAGATATCTGGGGTAGAGACACTGCTTATTCTAATCCAGTCGTGGCTACTACTACTCCTCCTCCTCCAACTTTCACTAGTCTGGCTAATGTTACCACTACTATCTATGCTACTTGGAATGCCGTAGCTGGAGCTACTAGTTATACCGTATCATCTACTGCTGGCGCTACTGTTACTACGACTGAAACAAGTTACAACTTTGTTAATCTAAA
>MNVC01000029.1 GCA_001871435.1 Candidatus Magasanikbacteria bacterium CG1_02_32_51 | reverse complement strand
TGGGTGTTTGATATTGAACTTTTTATTATAGCCAATATTTATAAATATTCTATTTATGAATTACCAGTTTCTATTGATAAAAAATTATTAAAGAAAAAAGGTGGAGTTTCTTTGTACAAACATAGTTTTTATATCTTAGCTGATTTGTTTAAGATAAAACAAAATTTAAAATTTGGAGTTTATGAAAAATAATTTACAAATACAATCCAAAGAATTTTCAGGTCCATTAGACTTACTTTTGACTTTGATTGATGAAAAGAAAATGGAAATAAGTAAGTTGTCTATTTCGGCTGTAACAGAACCATTTTTGAATTATTTGGATACCTTAGAAGAGATAGAAGCTGAAGAATTAGCTGATTTTTTGGTAATTGCCACTAGATTATTATTAATGAAATCTCGTACCCTGTTACCACAGTTGAATGTTGATGAAGAAAGTGGTATAGATCTTGACGAACAATTACGTTTGTATCGTCGTTTTGTGGATGCTAGCAAAAATTTGCACAATATATGGTTGGATGAAAGACATACTTCTTATGGACATGTTGAAGAAATAGTAAGAGCAGTAGAAATTACTCAACCACATAATTTTACACTAGAAATATTGTCACAATCTATGGTACAATTGTTAAAGCGTTTAGAACCAGTAGAGGCTTTGCCAAAAACTTTTATTGATAAAACGATTACTATTAAAGAAAAGATTGACAAGATGCGTGAGATGCTCAAAAAATATAAACATGTGAAGTTTGGTGATATTCTTAATGATGTTAATTCTCGCACTGAAATAATAGTTTCTTTTTTGGCTATACTTGAAATTATCAAACAAAATAGTGTAGTCTTAAAGCAAGACAAATCGTTTGGGGATATAGAACTTTTCAAATTGTGATTTGAAAAATTTCCAATTTTGAATTTTTAATTTTAAAACAATTTTAATTTTTTAAATGAATTAATTTAGAAATTAAGACATTAATAAATTGTTTTAAAATTAAAAATTTCTAAATTTAAAATTAAGCATATATATGGATATAATATCAGTTGTAGAATCAGTACTTTTTGTAGCTTCCAAACCATTGACTGTTGTTAAGATTGCCAAGTCATTGGATCTTGAAAAAGCAAAGGTAGAAGAAGCTCTAAATTCTCTTGAAAACAAATATACAGCTATTTCTGGTATTCATTTGGTGAAAATAGGGGACAATGTCCAGCTTGTTAGCAATTCCGAGAATACTGAATTTGTAGAAAAATTTACTAAGACTGAATTCAAAGAAGACTTGACCAAAGCTCAGTTGGAAACTTTGACAGTGGTAGCTTATCGTGGACCTATCACTAGAGCCGAAATAGAAAATATTCGTGGAGTTAATTGTTCTATTATTTTACGAAATTTGCTGATTCGTGGTTTGATAAATGAGTTTGAAGATCAAGAACATATTTTACCTGTTTATGAATTATCTATTGAAGCCTTGCGTTTTTTGGGACTTAGTAGTATCTTGGAGTTACCAGATTATGAATCTTTACACAATAAAGAACTTTTGAATGTTCCAGATACTGAAATTGATTAGTTGTTAGATAGTTTAATGAACTACCTCGCAGTATCGTGCCTAAGGCTGATCAGTCCTCTGGCTGAAACTGCTAGGAATTAAACCTTGTCCGCCTTGCTAAGCACGCCTGTGGCTGTGGGCGGATTAAAAAGTAAAAGACTATAGACAATGAAATAAGAACAAAAAAAGTCTTTATTTTTTTATCTTTAAACTGTAGCCCAAAATTATGATTATTAATTTTACCGAAAGAACAAAATTTTCAGATAATTTTCCAAATTTGTGGCGTAATTTGCTGACGATTTTTTTGTTATTTTTGGGTATTGCTACTGGTTTTTTGTATTACAAATTTGATAATGAGAGGAAGGCTTATTTGGCTGATTTTTTTGTTGATGACAAACAAGTTGCAGGCATAAAAGAAAAAAAAGATTTGGCTTTAGAAATTGGTGGTGATATTGATTTTTCTAAAAATCAAATTGTGATACCAAAATTGAATGTTTCTTCAACTCCTCTAGATTTGTCTGAGTTTACAGCTAGCAATATTTTGGTAAAAGACAAAGACAGTTCAACAATGCTTTTTGCGAAAAATAATTATGAAAAACATTCTTTGGCAAGTATTACCAAATTGATGAGTGGATTAGTTTTGTTGGAACAAAATTTGGATTTGGCAGTTACTACTACTGTCTCTATAGATGATGTTAGTGGTGTTGATATTTATGCTGGAGATACCTTCACTTTGGATGAGTTGTGGAGAGCTGCTTTTGTGGCTTCTTCCAACAAAGCTATTTTGACTTTGGTAGATGCTAGTGGTTTGTCACGAGAAAATTTTGTAGCTCGTATGAATGAAAAAGCCAAAGAACTTGGAATGTCTGATACCAGTTTTGTAGAGCCTACTGGTCTTGATGCTAATAATATTTCTACAGCATCAGATATTGTTATCTTACTAGATGAGGCGCTTGATCATGAAAAAATAAAAGATACCTTGAATTTACGAGAAGTAGTGTTGTATTCAAAAGAAAGAAAAAAAGAAATTCACATGTGGAATACAGATTGGTTGTTGTTGGGTTGGGTACCAAATAATTTGTCTATAATTGGTGGAAAAACTGGTTTTATTGATGATTCATTATACAATTTTACGGTGGCTATCAAAAATGATGAAGGTCATGTGATAGATATAGTGATACTTGGTGCTACAGAACATGAGTTTCGTTTTACTGAAGCCAAAAAAATAGCAGAGTGGGTTTTTGCAAATTATACTTGGTAAAAATTAATTATGATTTCTTCTATTATTCAATTTTTTTCTGATTTTGACCCACATTGGGCAGTATTTTTTTTGTCGATGATTCCAATTACTGAATTACGTGTTTCTATTCCGATTGGTATTGAAGCTTATCATTTGTCTATTTGGAAAGTCTGGTTGATTGCAGTAGTAGGGGATTTTTTGCCAGCTTTGTTTTTGCTTTGGGTGATGCCACAATTGCATGATTTTCTTCTAAAGTCAAAAGTTTTTGGTAAGATGTTTAGTAAAAGATTAGAACAGGCAGAAAAAGCATTTTTTGGTAAATATATTAAGTATGGTGCTTTAGGTCTAATAATTTTTATTGGTATTCCTTTACCGTTTACCGGTAGTTGGACAGGAGCACTTGTAGCTTTTATTTTCAATATACCTTTTAGAAAATCTTGGCCTCTTATTTTGGCCGGAGTTTGTTTGTCAGCAACAATTGTAACTATTATTACTCTTTTTGCTGGAGGAACGATTAGGGGTATTTTTTAAATGTTTTTGAAAAATATAATTTAAAACCGTGTTTTTCTTATTAAACACGGTTTTAATTTTAAATTTAGTAATTTTAAATTTTAAAACAATTTTATAATTTAAAAATTTTGAAAAGTACCTATTTAAAATTAAATCATTAAGAAATTGTTTTAAAATTAAAAATTCAAAATTTCAAAATTTCTAAATTAAAATCTTTGTAGATTATTAATCTTAGCAGTCTATTCAACCGTTATCAACACAATTTCAGGTGGATTAAACAATCTTGCTCTTGGTCCACTTTCACCGATGCCGCTTGTTACAAATATTTTGTTACCATTGGGTAGATCATGTAAACCTTGATAAAAATTTGTTGGTATCAAATTGTCAACTCTGCCAATTGGTCCCAAAAAAGGTAATCGTATTTGTCCACCATGGGTGTGTCCAGACAATGTTAGATCCATTTTTGGATAATCAGTTATAAATAAAAATAGGGGATTATGTATTAGAGCAATCGTAGCTAAGTCTTCTGTTCTATTTTTCAAAATACTAAAATCAAGTTTACCTGCCAAAATAGAATCTCCGCCAAACAAATAAAAACTTTGGTCTTGAACAGTAATTATGTTCAAATCATTGGCCAAATAATGGGCACCTAGTTTTTTCATAGTTGTTTGCATTTCTATACTCCAATCTGCGTTGTAGATATGTTTTTTGTTCCAATTTTTGCCATCGCCAATTCCGTATTCATGATTACCGTTTATATCATAAGTAGGAATTTGTTTAGCAAGTTCTGCTAGGGGAGCTAGATAGCTTATTTCTTTTGGATTATATTCACTATTATACAAATTATCTCCAGCAATAAAAACAAGATCAGGTTTTAGATCCAAGATTTTTTTTACGACTTTTTTTACCCAGTCAGCTTTTTTGTATGGTCCAACATGGAGATCAGATATAAGAGCAATTTTTATTGGTTTGTCAATTTTGGCCAAATCTATTTCTTGTTTATTTACAACAATTATTTTTGGTTCTATGAAGCTTCCCCAAATAATTATGGATGATCCAAATAAAAGAATTATTGCTAAAGAAAATGTTTTTTTTTTATTTTTAGCTTCCCAACTTTTTGGTCTTTTGTAAATACTGCACAAAAAAATGACTGCAGGGTAAGCAGTTAAGATAAGCATGATAGCAATAAGTAGGTCGTAGTATTTGGACATCGGAGTTAAAAGTTTATTTTTCTCAATGCGAACAGGAAAGTCAAAAGTCCATAAAGTCGAAAGTTTGTAAAGTTGTTTGGTTCAAAGACCTCTTTGACTTTATGGACTTTACAGACTTTTAGACTGTGTTGTTGTGCCCGGAGAGAGAATCGAACTCTCACTCCCGAAGGAACACGATTTTGAGTCGTGCGCGTCTACCAATTCCGCCATCTGGGCTTTTTGCAATGTTCATATTATAGTTATTATTGTGGCTTTTGTCAATATTTGGTATAATGATTATATCTATTATTCAGATAGACGTTTTTGGAACATTATTTAGTATTTTTAAAATTTATAATTTAGGAAAGATCCTACGCCGTCTTTAGACGGCTCAGGATGACGTAAACTATGTCAAAAATAATTGCAGTTGTTAATCAAAAAGGTGGAGTAGGTAAGACTACTACAGCTATTAATCTAGCTGCTTTTTTGGCTGAAATGGGGAAGTTTGTACTACTTGTTGATTTGGATCCACAGGGCAATGCTACTAGTGGTTTGGGTATTGATAGAGATAATATAGAGGCAGGTATTTATGAGGCTCTAGCTAAACAAAAAAGAATTCACGATATTATTTACAACACAGCTCATGATGGTTTGCGTCTTGCTCCAGCTACCCAGAATCTTGCAGGGGCATCTATAGAATTGATTGATGTAGAAAATAGAGAATATCAATTGCGGGATTTGTTATCTGAAGTAAGTCATGCTTATGATTATATTATTATTGATTGTCCACCATCATTGGGACTTCTTACAATCAATGGTTTAGTGGCTGCCAATGAAATTTTGATTCCAGTTCAAGCTGAATATTATGCTTTGGAAGGTCTGGGACAATTATTAAAAACTGTGGAATTGGTAAGAACAAACCTTCATCCAGATTTAGGTATTTTAGGTGCAGTACTCACTATGTTTGATAAGCGTACCAAATTATCTACTGAAATCATGAATGAACTTTATAAATATTTTCCAAATAATATTTTTAGATCTGTCATTCCACGTACGGTGAGATTAGCTGAAGCTCCAAGTTTTGGAAAATCTATTTTGCATTATGAACCACATGGTAAAGGTGCAAAATCTTATGAAAGATTGGCTAGAGAAATTATTGAAAAACACTCAAACTAAATATACAATTATAAATAAACAAATTTCAAACAAATCACAATATACAATAAAAAATGTAATTTGAGAGTTGTATATTATTTGGAATTTGTAATTTGAGAGTTGTAATTTTTTAAACAAAACATTTTTTACAAATTTTAACTATTATAATGTATGGCACTTGGTAAAGGTCTCAACTCACTTATTCCTCAACAAAAAAGGGTTTTTAATATCATTCGTAAAGAAACTGGTATTGTTAATGGTAATGATAGGGTTTGGCAAATAAATATTTCTGATGTTGTTCCTAATCCCGAACAACCAAGAAAAGAATTCAACGAAGAAGAATTACAAAGTTTGGTACTATCTATCAAAAAACACGGCATTATGCAACCTTTGATAATGACCGAAAAGTCAGAAGGTGGCTATGAACTTATTGCTGGTGAAAGACGTTTGCGAGCAGCTGGTTTGGCTGGTTTATCTACTGTACCAGCTTTGATACGTACAGCTACCCAACAAGAAAAATTGGAATTAGCTCTTATTGAAAATATTCAAAGACATGATTTGAATCCTATTGAAGAAGCTTATGCTTATTCTCGTTTGATTGAAGAATTCAATCTTACTCAAGAACAAGCTGCAGAACAACTTGGTAAAAGTCGTCCAGCTCTGGCCAACACTATTAGACTGTTAAATTTGCCAGAAATCATCCAGACGGCTCTTATCAAAGGAGATTTTAGTGCTGGCAAAGCTAGAGCTTTGCTTAGTCTAAAAACTGAAAAAGATCAAATTGAAATGTTTCAAAGTATGATGGGACAAAAGATGAATGTGCGTGATGTTGAAAATCTAGTAGCTAACAAAAAAAATAATAGAAATAATAATTACAAGGATCCAAATATGGCTGCTCAAGAAAAAATATTGGAAGAAAAATTGGGATCCAAAGTAACTATTTCTGGAAATACCAAAAAAGGAAAGATAATTATTAGTTTTGGTTCAAAGGAAGAGTTGAAGAGATTGATTGGTGAGCTTTCTTAAAAAATATTATATTCAAAAAAATAAAGTTCACTGAAGGACTTTATTTTTATTTATTGTTTCATTGTACTATTGTGGTTTTTATATTGTCATTTTGACAATGGGACAATAAAACAATGTTACAATTTAAATCTTATTCAAAAAACTTTATAAACTTTCAACTTTATGAACTATATTTATTCTACTGTCATTACTTCTCTCCTTTCCGTGGTAAAATATTGAAGAATTTAGCAATAGTACTTTTTGGTCTAGTATAATTGATTATATGCTCTTTTGCTGTGTGAGTTTTGACAAATTTGAGCCAGTCAGCACTTGGTCCTTTGCGATTTTTATCAATAATAATATCTACAATGTCGCCGTTTCTTAACTCGGTATCAAGACTAACCATTTTTTCATTGACACGGACGCCAGTACATTTGTTGCCAATGTCTGAATGAATATGAAAAGCGAAGTCTACTGGCGTAGCTTTTTCAGGTAAATCTATTACATCACCTTTTGGAGTAAGCACAAAAATTCTAGTTTGTAAAAAGTCTATTTTCATTTCTTCTAAATCTGACAATTTGTTCAAAATATCTTTTTGGATTTTGGCTAGTTCTTGAACCCATTTTATTTCTTTGGTTGGTCTTTTGTTACCTTGTTCATCATAGTGCCAATGTGCAGCAATACCATATTCAGCATCTTCATCCATTTCCAAAGTACGAATTTGAAATTCTACAGCTTCGCCACCTTCAGCAAAGACTGTGGTATGCAAAGATTGATAGCCATTTGGTTTTGGTTGGGCGATATAATCTTTGATTCTTCCTTTGATTGGTTTCCAAACGCTATGCAAAATTCCTAAGGTAGCATAACATTTGGCAATATTATCAACTATAATACGAATAGCAATTATATCATAAATTCTAGCTACCTCATTATTTTTGTTTAAAAGTTTTTTGTAAAGACTATATAATTTTTTATTTCTACCTTGAATGGAAATGATTGAAATATTAGAGTTGTCTAATTCTTTTTTGGTAATGTCAATAACATGTTTAAAATATTTTTCTTTACCTTGTAATTTTTCATCACGCATTTTTTTGACTCGTTCGTATTCTTTGGGATAGACAAATTTGAAAGATAAATCTTCTAGTTGTCCTTTCATTTCATCCATTCCTAAACGATTGGCAATAGGAGCATAGATTTCTAGGCTTTCAAGAGCAATACGGTATCTTTTTTGTGGGGGTAAAGCATCTAATGTAGTTAAGTTGTGGATTCTATCTGCAAATTTCATGATCATTACTCGGACATCTTCAGCCATAGCAATAAACATTTTGCGTAAATTTTCTATGTATCTTTCTACACCACGATATTTTAGTTTTCCCAATTTGGTAATACCTTTTACTAATGTATAGATTTCAGTACCAAAATTTTCTTTGATTTCTTCCAATGTTCTACTAGTATCTTCTGGTACGTCGTGTAATAAGGTAGCAACTATGATAACAGGGTCAATGGACATATTTGCCAAAATATAAGCTGCAGCCAGAGGATGGGTAATATAAGGCTCTCCAGAGCGTCTGGTCTGGTCTTTGTGAGCTTCATTGGCAAAATCATAGGCTAGACGAATTATATCAAAATCAGCCTTCTTGTCATAGGATTCCACTATTTTTATTAGTCCACCAATTGTCTGATTTCTGTGAGGCATATAGATTAAATTTGTTTATTTTTACGCTAATCTCCTCTATCTAATATAACAAAAACCTTTATTTTAGGCAATGGTATCTTTTTTCTTTTCTATTTTCTTTTCTACAAAATCACAAGATTTATCTTCAGTTTCTTTGATATCCGAAAAATCTCTGAGTTCTTCCCATTTGTCACGGAAGTTTGGAGCATCAAGGTAATCTACAAATTTATTGTATTGTGAATGTGTTTTGTTTATTCTGTGAGCATATTTGATTGGACACCAATAACGTTCAGTACGGCCAGCTATTTCGGTGGCGTAGCGTAGAAGATTGTTGGAATAGCTACAATAAATACAATTAAATTTTTCAAACCAGTTAAGATAGGGAAGTAAGTGGCGGTCATAGATAAAATAATCTCGTGCTTTGACACGAGGAATACCATAAAATCTAAAAGCAAATTGATGATAAATTTCCACACAAATATGGAAGAATAATGTTGGAATAAACATGCCATAGATAAAGGGCATACTAATAAGGTAACGTAAGTTGATAGGAAAGAGACTTTTGAATGAACTTATTTTCCATTGCTTTAGTTTTTCTCGTCTAGCCTTTAGTTCAGTCAAGATATTGGTCTTGGCATCGAGCGCACTCATGGCATGTTCAAAAGCTGCAAAGATTTCGTCGCCAAGTTCGGAGAGTTTTTTGTTTTCAAATTTTTTATCTTTAGTTAAGTAGTCTTGAATTTTCTTTAGTCTATTGGCTAGGTCTTTTTTTATTCTGTTGATCATGCTAATTTTATTAGTTTTATTATCATTCCGGACTTGATCCATTTTTTTTATTTCTAACTTTTTTTCTTTTTACCCCAATTTCCACGTTTTTTACTTGGTGCTTCAGAAATTATTTTTTCACAATCTTTTAAAGTAAGATTTTGTGGTTCAATATTTTTGGGAATTTTGGCATTGATTTTCTTTTCAGTATTGGTAATATAGGGACCATAGCGACCATTAAGTACTTGAATTGGACTATCTTTGAAAAGTTTGATTGTTTTGTTGGCATCTGTCTCTTTTTTTTCTTTGATTATTTCTAAGGCTTTTTCTAGAGTGATAGTGTAGGGATCTTCATCTTTGGTAGAATAAAATTTGCTACCGACTTTGACATAAGGTCCGAAGCGTCCGATGTTGGCTAATATTTCCTCGTCATTTTCATCTTTACCAAGTGTTCTTGGAAGTTTGAATAATTCTAGAGTTTCTTCTAAGGTAATTGTTTCAACACTTTGATCAGATTTCAATTTGGCAAAAGTTGGTTTTTCTTCATCATCTTTACTACCTTTTTGGACAAAAGGTCCAAAGCGTCCGATGCGACCATAGATTGGTTTTTTGGATTTTGGATCTAGACCTATTTCACGCATGGAATTAGTATCTTCTTTAGTTAGATTTTCACTTTTATTTATCAAGTTTTCGTGAAAAGGAGTATAAAAAGTAGCAATGATTGGTTGCCAATCTTTGGTACCATTGGCAATCTCATCAAGATTTTCTTCCATCATAGCTGTGAATTTGTAATCCACAATTTGGTTGAAGTGTTCAACCAAAATACTATTGACGAGTATAGCAATATCTAGTGGTTTCAATCTTTTGTTTTCATCGCGCTCAACATAACCACGACTTTCAATTGTAGAAATAGTTGGAGCATAAGTAGATGGACGACCAATGCCATATTCTTCTAGAGCTTTGACTAAAGTAGCATCAGAATAACGAGGTTTTGGTTCAGTAAAATGTTGTTCGGGTTTCAATTCTTTACAAGTAACTTCTTCGCTAATAGACATTTTTGGAAGCATTTCTTCTTTTGTTTGTTCGGGATAAAGTTTTAGCCAACCATCAAAGACTATTGTTTGTCCACTAGCTCTAAATAAATATTGTTTGGCTTGTACATCTATAGTAGCTTTGTCCAAAGTAGCAGTGGCTAACTGAGTAGCAATAGCCCGTTTCCAGATAAGAGAATATAGTTTCAATTGTTGAGGATCTAGATAAGCACTGATTGATTCTGGAGTTTTGTTTGGGTCTGTTGGTCGGATGGCTTCATGTGCTTCCTGAGCATTTTTACTATTATTTTTGTAAAAGCGTGGTTTGCTAAGAGTATATTTGTTACCATAATTTTTGCTAACAAAAGCTTTGGTTTCAGTCAAAAATTTTTCTGATAAATTTAGTGAATCAGTACGCATGTAAGTAATGAGACCGATTTCTCCTTCCTTACCAATTTTTATACCTTCATAAAGTTGTTGGGCGAGACGCATAGTTTGTTTGGCAGAGTAGCCCATTTTGTAACTAGCGTGTTGTTGTAAAGTTGATGTTGTAAATGGTGGTGGGGGAGTACGCTTTGTTTCTTTCGTATTTAGGTCTTTTATATTATATTTAGCACCCTCTAGATCTTCTAATATTTTATCAGTTTGATCTTTTTTGTTTAGATCCATCTTGTCAATTTTTTTGTCATCAATACTATATAATTTTCCAAGGAAGTCTTGATTTTTGTGGAATAAAGCATCAAGTGACCAATATTCTTCTGGTACAAAAGCATTTCTTTCCTGTTCTCTTTCAACTACTAATCGTACGGCTACAGATTGGACACGTCCAGCTGAGAGTCCTCTTGAGACTTTTTTCCACAAGAAAGGGGATAATTCATAACCCACAATTCTGTCCAAAATACGACGAGCTTGTTGGGCATCAACTAATTTTTGATCAATATGACGTGGGTGAACTAGAGCTTCTTCAATTGCACTTTTGGTAATTTCATGAAAAACAATACGTTTGGCTTTGGCTGGATCTATTTTGAAAATTTCAGCCAAATGCCAAGAAATAGCTTCCCCTTCGCGGTCCTCATCAGATGCGAATATTACTTCAGTAGCCTCTTTGGCTAGTTTTTTTAGTTTGTTTACTTGAGCTATTTTGTCTTTTGGTACTTCGTAAGTGGGTTCAAATGTACCACCAGCAATATCTATACCCATTTTACTTTTTGGTAAATCACGAGTATGACCATAAGAAGATTCAACCTTGTAGGCTGCTCCAAGAAATTTGGAAATTGTTTTTGCTTTGGTAGGAGACTCTACTATAACTAACTTCATAAAATGTTCTTTTTAGTATCGTGAGTTAAATGTAATTTTCAAGAAACAATATATAAACAAATTTCAAATTACAAAATCCAAATTACAAATTTTTGATATT
This sequence comes from Candidatus Magasanikbacteria bacterium CG1_02_32_51, assembly GCA_001871435.1. GTDB lineage: Bacteria > Patescibacteriota > Patescibacteriia > Magasanikbacterales > UBA922 > UBA1557. The sequence goes on along the minus strand of MNVC01000029.1, from coordinate 9,806 downwards.
TAGATTTTGGATTTGATTTGACATTTGGATTTTGTCATTTGTCATTTAGATATAATAGCATATTATTTACATTTTAGAAAAGTTTTTACGCAATTCACCGCTAAGGAAAATGGAACCAGTAATAAGTAACGCATCATTTTTTTTCATTTTTTCTAGACAAAAGTTAAGTGCGTCTTGTGGATCTAGAAATATTTTTGTTTTGATATTTTTGTTTTTAGCAAATTCTTTGGCAATACTACTTGGATCAGCAACTTTGCGAAAATGGTTGGTAGTATTTTTGGTAGCACAGACTAGTTCTGGGTTTAAGGTACTTAAACTTTTTATCATTTTATTTACTTTTTTGTCACCACTAAAACCAGCAATAATATACAATTTATTTCTGGTGATTTTTTTCATCGCTTCAACGGTACTTTTTATTTTGTCTTCGTTGTGAGCACCATCTAGAATTATAAATGGTTTTTCTTTTATTATTTCAAAGCGGAGAGGTTGCAAAGTATCTAGTAGTCCTTGGGTAATATCTTCTTGTTTTATTTTCAAAAATTTTGCGATGTTGATACAAAGTATAGCATTTTTGATTTGGTGAAGACCTAGTGATTTTATTTCGTATTTTTCTTTATTATATTCAAAAATGACACTATTATTTTTTTCTTTTATCACTTGGTAATTATTGATTTTTATTTTTTGTAGATTTATTTTTTGTAAGCTTGCTTCTTTTTCAATTATTTTCAAAAGTTTAGTATCTTGTTCAGTTGTAAAAGCTTCACAGTTAGATTTAATAATCCCAGCTTTTTCATAAGCTATTTCTGCTTTGTTGTTGCCAATAATACCTATATGGTCTAGTCCAATATTGGTGATGACGGCCACATCTTTGTGGGGGATGATGTTGCTAGAATCGTAGCGTCCACCACAGGCTACTTCAAGTACTAGCCAATCAACTTTTTTTTTAGCAAAGAAAATAAAACCAATGACTTCAGTCAGCTCAAAAAAAGATAGCATATCATAAGGAGTTTTTTGTAGATATTCATCTAGTTTTGGTTTCAAGTATTCTACAATCTCAGCAAATTCTTTTTTGGTCATATAGCTATTGCCAACTTTCCAGCGCTCCGTAATTATTGTTGGGTGAGGGGAATAGGTAGAGCCAACTTTTTTTTTGTCAGCTTGCAAGATATTGTGTAAGAATGACACTGTTGAGCCTTTACCACTCGTGCCAGTAACATGGATATAATGTTTTATTTTTTTCTCCGGATTACCCAGCAGATCCAAAAAGAATTGGAGACGTTTCAAGTACCAATTACACATATTTCCTTCTTTCATATACTCCAGACGAGGTATGGTGGAAAGAGAGAGGAGATAATTATATGCTTCTGTGAAGTTCATAGAATAGTATAATTTTTTAAAACATAAATATGGATATTGTCCTATTGATTCATTGTATCATTGTGGTTTTTAATTGTCAGTGGGGCAATGAGACAATGGAACAATTAAATATGAATGTCTTAATTTATTTTTATTTTCAAAATGTCGGCTATCACCTTTTGTGAGTTTAAACTCGTACAACGTACATCATATTTCCAAGATTTCGCACTTTACCTTTCATTTCCATAATTGTCAAGGTAGAGCTTATCGCTGTACCACTAAGACCACTAGTTTTGGTAATTTCATCAATATGTCGTGGTTCTTGACTTAATACAGCCAAAATAGCGTTTTCTTGTGGTGAATCTCCCAAGATTTGTTTATTTGTAACATAAACTTCAATATCTTGCAAGTCTAGACCTTCAAGTATATCTTGGCTGGTAGTTACTAGTTTGGCACCATTTTTGATCAGATTATTAGGTCCTTGGGAGGTCAAGGATGTAATATTTTGCGGTATAGCAAAGACTTCGCGTCCTGCTTCCATAGCACATTCTGCTGTAATTAATGCCCCAGACTTTTCAGCCGCTTCAATAACTAATGTACCAAGTGACATGCCAGCAATTATTCTGTTTCTTCTTGGAAAAGTGAATTTGTTTGGCAAGGTGCCTGGTGGATATTCAGAAATTAGGGCACCATTACTTTCGATAATTTGTTGGGCAATATTTCTATGTTCACCTGGATAGATATGTCTTTTGTTGATACCAGAACCTAATACAGCAATAGTTTTGCCATGATTTTGGAGTGTTGTGATGTGAGCAATAATATCTATACCAAAAGCTAGACCACTAACAATAACTACGCCTTGTCTTGCCAAATCAGCAACTAGATTTTCTGTAACTTGTTTACCATAAGTGCTATATTTTCTTGTACCAACAACTGCTAAGTTGAAGTCATCTTGTCTTAGATCACCACGCACAAAAAGACAAAATGGTGGGTCATAAATTTCTTTGAGTAATTTTGGATAATTTTTATCTTGTAGAGTTACACAATTTATTTTTTCTTGTTCCAAAATTTTATATATTTTTTCTTCGTCTAATTTTTCTTTCCAAATTAAAAATTCATGAATGATTTTTTCGTCAATTTTGCTTTTCAAAAGTTCGTCAAATTCTGCTTCCCAGACTTCATCAAGAGATGAAAAAGCTGCCAGTAGTTGCTGGTAGCGGTTGACTGTAATTTTTGGGAAGTGGGCGAGGAGGATTTCTTTTTGCATGTGTTTAAAAAATCTTGAACGGAGTGAAAGATCTGTAGACTCTGATTATCTAGTTTTAAAATTTTATTTTATTGAAGAAATTTGATAGAACACAGACTGAACGGATCTAACGGATTTGAAAGGAGAGCTGACTCTGCTGTGTCTGCTGAGAAGCTATTTTTGCTTAAGAAACTACCACCATTATTTTTTCTATAGCTTCATTAATACTATTTTGTAATTTTTTCTTTTCCAAAATACCAAATTTACCCAAAACAAATTTGATAGTATCTGACATTTTTTTTTTGTTTTCGCTAGCAATACCAATGCGGACTCGCCAAAAGTCTTGAGTACCAATATGTTCAATAATTGATTTGATGCCATTGTGCCCGGCTGCCCCACGATTTTCTTGGAATTTTATTTTACCAAGTGGTATATCTTTGTCATCATGGACTATGATAATATCTTTTTGATGCATTTTATAGAAGTGCCCAATATTTTGGACAGCTTCTCCTGATTTGTTCATGAAGGTCATGGGTTTGATTAATATTACTTTTTCATTATTAATAACACAACCAGAAATAAGGGCATTGAATTTTTTGCTCAATTCCCAATCATTTATACCATGATTTGACAGATTATCGTGTAATTGATCCAACATCAAAAAACCTACATTATGACGAGTTTTTTCGTATTTTTTACCTGGATTACCGAGGCCAACAATTAACTTCATAAAAAGTTTATTGGTTTATTAGACTATTTGTTTTTTTATTGAATAAGATAAATAGAAATAAGTTGAGATAAAATGTGATTAGTTGATTATTTGTTAGAGTGAATTTAAAATTTATTTTGGCTTTATAAACTTTTAACTTTATGAACTTTATAAACTGTTTGTTTATTTCTTAAGTTTAGAGAGTTTGATAACAATAGGTGTACCTAGAAAATTGAATTTTTCACGGAGTTTGTTTTCAATAAAATTGACATAAGAACGATGTAGTGAAGTGTGATATTTGATAAACAATTTGAAAATCGGTGGTTCAACGCCTATTTGTTTGAAGCCAAGAATTTTTGGTTGTTTGGTACCTTTGCCACGAGATGGTTTGTGAGTTTTGGTGATACGAGCTATGAATTTGCTCAAAGCATTTTCGGTAATTTGTGTCTTTCTAGCTTCAATAGTTTTCAAAATGGTTGGGAAAATTTGTTGTGTCCTATAACCAGTTTTACCACTTATAAATAGTATAGGTGAAAAATCAAGATGAGGGAAGTGGCTATAAACCATTTGTTTGACTTCATTTCTATATGCATCACCATTGTCTTCGGTCAAGTCCCACTTATTTACTATTATTATAACACTTTTACTTTTTTTTTCTATCAGACCACCAAGTTGCATGTCTTGAGAAGAAATAGTTTCACTACCATCCAAAATCAACAAGATAATGTCAGAGTGGACAATAGTTTCAATACTTCTTTGGATACCAGTTCTCTCTAGATAGCCATCAACCTTGGCTTTGCGACGAATACCGGCGGTGTCTATAAAAGTAATTTTGTGTTTTTTTCCTTCGTAGTCATACTCAATGTCTGTATCAAAAGGTTCACGAGTAGTGTGGGCAATATCACTAACAATAACTTTGTCTTCACCAATTAGTTTATTGAAAATTGAAGATTTGCCAACATTTGGTTTGCCGATAAGACATACTTTGGTTGTGATAATTTCTTCTTTGATTTTTTTTGGACGTTTTGATAATTTGTTAAATTCTTTGTACAAAATATCCAAGAAATCACCAACGCCTTTACCATTGGTGGCTGAAATTAGAATTGGTTCGCCAAGTCCTAGTTGGTAGTAGCTTTGGTCAAGATTCATTATATCATTATTACTATCAGCTTTGTTGGCTAATAGAAATATTTTTTTGTTACTGTATTTGCTCTTTATTTTTTTGGCCAATTCTTTTTCTTGAGGCAAGAGAGGAGATTTGGCATCTACTAACATAACTATAATATCAGAGTTGTCTAGGGCTCGAGTAGCTTGTGCTATTATTTCATTGGCGAAAAATTCATTTTCATCATTGTCAACTCCACCAGTATCAATAATATTTATTTCTTTACCACGCCAAACAGCTTTTCCTTCATTATTGGTTCGAGTTGTTCCAGAGATATTAGAAACTAAGGCTTTGTTGTATTCTAATAAAGTATTGAAAAAAGTAGATTTGCCAACATTGGCTCTGCCAATAAGAACTATAGTTGGTAAATTATTTTTGATTATTGTTTTTTCTATCATATAATTATTAAGAGTTCATAAAGTTATAAAGTTTATAAAGTTGAAAGTGTTTTTTGTTTGAAGTTTGTCTTTGTAAAAAGTTTTTTATCTTTTTGGTAAATTAATCAATATATTTTGTCACAATTATCTATTATCCATTTATTACTTTTAACTTTATAAACTTTAAAAACTTTATAAACTTAGTTTTACTCCACAAAATCATCTCCTAAGACAACCATAATATCAGTGGAACTAGATATTGGCTTTAGGCCATCCGGGATGTCTGTCTTTATTGGTATATCTAATTCTTTTTGTAATTCTTCAAGGACTGCTGAAATATCTTTTTCTTTTGGTGCAAAAGAGTAGATAGCGCTATTTTTGTATGGTTTAAATTCTACTGCTAGATTTCCAACATCATCTACATAAAATTTTTCATCAAGCAATCTTTGTTTTAGTCTGGCAGCTAGCCCTGCCTGCCAAGTGCCATTTTCAATTTCAACAGTGGCCAAATCTAATTGTGGTGCTTCTTGTTCGGGTGTTTTGCTAGTAGTGGTAGTAACTTTGGCAATATTATTATCAGTAAAGATATTTTTTATGGCATTGTTTATCTCATCAAAATTTCCAGTTTTAGGTCCGAGTAGAAAAGATCCATCTTCTCCAGTATAACTATACAAATAACCACCAACACTATCATCTAGAACAAGATTTTTGACATTATCTCCTTGAATATCTTTGGCCATGCGTACAAAGCTAAGTATCTCATCAAACTGCATGTTGGTAGTCATGTGTTTTTCCAAAGCATCCATGATATTTTTTATTTTTATTGGATTGGTAAGAATATTGAAAGATAAAACTTTGTCTTTGAGAGCTTGAATTATTTTTTGTTGTCTAGTGGCTCTGGCAAAATCTGATCCTTCATCATTGTTGCCATGTCTGGAACGAGTGAATTTTAGAGCTGTTTTTCCATCCATTGTTTGTTCACCTTTTTTGAAATAGACTGTCTGATACAAATCATTGTCAGCAGGGTACATATAGTCTGTAAATGTATTGTCTACATTGATGCGTACACCACCAACTTCATCTATTATATCAGAAAAAGCTTGAAAATCTATTCTTATATAATAAGGTATATCAAGGTTGAAAGTTTGGGAAATTATTTGTGTAGCATAAGCACCACCCCATTCAGTTTTTTGTACTTCACCTATAGAATTGGCACTATTTATCTTTCGGACGTAGCCATCTATTTCTACTCCCAAGTCACGAGGAATAGATATTAGAGCTACATCATTAGTAGTTGGTTTGATACTAGCTATCATTATGGTATCTGTCAAGTAGGGACCATCATGTCCAAGACCTCCCATACCAAGAAGTAAGACGTTTATTCTATTATCTTTTTGTCCTGTTAATTTTGGTTCAGGCTTGAATAATAGGTAAGCTAATTTTTGGAATAGACCTTGAGGTTTTTTTGGTTCCAAGGTATTTTCATTGTAATCCAGAGGATTTTGGGTAGTACTTAATTTTTTTGCATAACTATAACTAAAGATAATTAATGATAAAAAAAGTGGTATCAGCAACAAAAATAACCATTTTTTTCGGTTAACTTTGGGTTTTTCTTCTTGATTTTCTTGTTCTAAAAAATTGACATTGTCCATAATTATAATCCCGACTAAGTCGGGACGAGAATACTTAATTCACTATAAATTATCACAAAAACATCTTTTTGGTATATTATAGTTTGGATGCACGCTAGTTAATAGCGAGCCTAATTATACTAAAAAAAAACGATTTGTGCAATTATCATTAATCTGGATATTGCTTAAGGAAAATTTTGTGATGTGGTGGTCAATTTATTTGTTATAATGTCAAATTATAAAATCCAAATTACAAATCAATGACAAATTATTAAATGATCAAAAATTTTGACATTGACATTTTGGATTTGATTTGACATTTGAGCTTTGTAATTTGTAATTAATTTTTTATTTAACGATACTGCCCTTTATTCGTCCAATACTATCAGTTTTTAAAGAATTATCAAGATTGCCGAAAGATTTACTGATATCTTGATTTATAAAGCTGTCTTGTCCAGTTATACTGATATTTTTGAGTATTATAGGATTGGTGGTTAGCATACTGGCATCAGGGATAATACTTAATTCAAAATACACTCCTTCGCTTGTATTGGCAGGTAAGTTTTTTAAATTCCAGCTTATTTGGCGGGTATTTTGATTGAAGCTGATATCGTTACCAATACTGACACTACTTTTTCCAGTCCAACTTACATAACTTGGCAAAGTGGTGTTGAGGTGCAAATTACTTATGTTACTAGTACCATTGGTCATTTGTATAATAGCCCAATATTTGGTTTCCTCGTTTACTTTTGGTGGCAGTGGACCTCTGCCAATTTGATCACCTTCAACAGTATAATATCTTATCTCAGCTGTACTAAATAGACTAGTACCGATATTTATTTTGGGTGTTTGGGTATTAATTTTATAGATATTGTCTAGATCTTTTGCTTTTGCCTCAATTTGAGGATTGAGACTTAGGGTTATGTCAGTGCCACCTGTTGGGTAATTTTTTATAGGGATTTTCAATGTTATTTGGATGCTTTCATTTGGTTTTAGATTTTTGTTGGAATTAAAAATTATTTGATTATTTTTTGAGTTTAGATTATTGATAGTCAAAAATTGTTTGTTGTCTATAATATTTTCTGGTATTGATAATAATAAATTGATATTTTCTAGTTCAATATCGCCAGTATTTTTTAGATTAAAATAAATATTAGCAATTTTTCCAGGTTGTAAATTTTTTAGGTTGTTTTCCCAATTGCTTGTTATTTCCAAATTTGGGTGCAAAATTTTTAATTCTTTTTCCCAAGTTTCTTGGGGGATAGATTTGTTGTTTATAAATATTTCTGGTGTAAATTGTAATTTTAAGGTTGGTTGTTTGCTATCCAAATTAAAATTCAAGAAGGCCTCTAGTCTGGTAGTTTCGTTTGGTTTCAGTTTGTTTATTAGCCAATTGTTGGAAATGAAATTTCCTGTTTCTATTTTTTGGTTGATAAGTGTTACCCCATTAGGCAACTGAAAGGGCAAAATTATATCATTGATTTCTATATCGCCTTCATTTTTTAGTTCTATAGTAAGTAGGGTAGTACTTTTGGCTAATATTTTGTCTGCCAAAGTAAAATTTGATTTCAAAACTGATCCACGCAATATCACAATATAGGGACTGGTTCTTTTTTCTTCATTTTGTTGGCCTGCTTGTTGATAGGATAGAGAAGCCAAAATATTATTTTCCAGTTTTGGTGTTTCGTATATTCTACCAAAAATATGAACAATTCCTTCACTTTTTGGTGCTAGATTATTGAATACAAAAGTATTGTTGAAGTGGTCAAAATTTTCTGCTGGTTCTGTTTTTTCCAAAATATATCCAGTTGGCAAAGTCAAGGAAAGTTTTGGTGAGACCAAAGTGACTGAACTTTCATTTTTGTAAACAATATCAAAGTCCAATCTTTCGCCACTAAGAATTCTGGTTGGTTCTTTTTGAATAGATAAATAAACTAGGTTGGTGATTGTAGGGTTGTAGAGTCTCCAGAAAAGTCCAGCTCCAAAAATTGTTAGGGTACTAAATATTAGTAACATATCAAAAATAAACAATTTACGCGCATGAGCAAATTGCATATGATATTTTTTTTTGTAGTGCATTTCGGCAAGATGTATTGGTGTAGCAATCAAAGCCAAAAGCCATTTGTGGGGGTTGTGGATAAGATGGTGTTTCTGGAGATATTGTTCGACGAATTGCATAATGTTTGGACTTATTTATCTTGTTGTTATTATACCTTAAAATGTATAAACATTAAAGTAAAATATAGATAGTAGTTTGTAAAGTTTATAAAGTTGAAAGTTTGTAAAGTTTTTGTATAGTAAACATAATTTTTAAATTGACTTTATAAACTTTATGAACTTTACAAACTTTTAACTAATAAAAAACCAGTCTTATGTGCGACTGGATTTTTTTGTTATATATTATTTTGTTTTTCAGGTTCTTCTGATTTCTTTTTGATACTTTTGGTACTAGGGGAGTAGAGGGTGTTTTTTATTTTCCACTTATCCACATACTGGCCTATGCCATATTTTTCGGCTTTGTTCTTGACTGTAATTTTCTTTTGGGACCAACGTATTAGGCTTTCAAAGTTTATCTTATATCTACCAGCCACAACAACATAGGTGATTTCTTGAGCTTTGATAGCTCTGCGGATGGTCTGAGGATTGACACCAAATAGCCTAGCAGCTTCAGAGATAGAAACTCTGATGATCTCTTTTGGGTTGTTTATTGTTTCAGGCATATATAAACGTTTGTATAGAGTAATATTAACAAAAAATAGTATTTTTGTCAAGTTTTGTATTTTTGAGTGTTTTTTGGTCTATTTTTGTGATGATTATAGTTTTTTGTTTACAATATTGTATACAAAAATAGTAAATTGTGGATAGGCAATTATTTTTTATAAGTATAGATTATTGTATACAAATAAGTTAAAAGTTTATAAAGTTAAAAGTTTATAAAGTCACTAAAGTCGAAAGTCCTCAGAAATTGATATAAAGTTAGATAGTCTGGTTCTCCTCCTCGAGGCGGTAGTGCATATCTTTTTAGAGTAAAATAGGAACGTCATCCCGAGCGGAATGAGTGAACGATAGTGAGTGAAATGAAGTCGAGGGATCTCCTTTCGTTGTAAGTAAACAATAAAACGATGAGAGGAGATCCCTCGACTTCGTTCGCTCGTACCTCGCTCTCTACGCTCGGGATGACATCTAAATTTAATAGGAGGGGAATTCATTGGACTTTTGACTTTCTTGTTCGCCTTGGACAGAATGGACTTTATAAACTTTATAAACTTTTAACTTTATAAACTTCCAACTCTTCCGACTCTTTTATTGCCTTTTTGTCTAT
>MNVC01000047.1 GCA_001871435.1 Candidatus Magasanikbacteria bacterium CG1_02_32_51 | reverse complement strand
TAACCCACTGGGGGAGTAGACCACACACCCCCAAAGACAATCCTAGTAATGAAAGATTCAATCGTACCTTTAGAGATGAATTTCTAAGTTGGGGAAACTTTCACCCTGATACAACAGTTTTTAACAAAAAACTAACTGAATGGCTAGTAGAATACAACTCTGTTAGACCACATGAAACACTTAATTACTTAACCCCTTTAGAATTCGCAGAAAAAACTATGCACTTGTCTACGATGTGGTCATCCTGTACATAATATTGACAAAATTATAATATTATGTTAAAGCTTATAAAGTCTGGTCTGGCGTAATTCGCGCTGGCGTGTGATAAGGAGTTTCTTCAATGAAATTTCAAATGAGTACCATTTTACCTGACAAAAAAAGAGGGTGGAAAGTCATTGTTGATGGTATGGAACTTCCTACTGTCAGCATGGTCGAGATTTCATCATCTTTTGGAAAGTTGACCTATGGTCTTCGGCCTGAAGGATATGATGGTTGGGTTTTTCATGAGCAGAAAGGAGGAGGATCAATCCTTTTACCGTTCATCAAAATTGGTGATGAATTGTTTATTGGTTTGATCTCAGAGAGAAGACCAAACATGGGTGATGAACCTGTGTGGAATTGCATTGGTGGCTTTGTCTATCCTGGTGAATCACATCATGAGACGATGGAGCTTGAGAATGGCGATGAATCTGGTTTTGATGTTCATCAGGCGTTTGAACTTTGTGGTCCTCCGATGAATGCCAACAGAGCATTGTTCATTGCTGACCCATCAGCTGGTGAAGGTATTCATGTCTTCGCTATACAGCTCAATCCTCAGTCGAACAACAACATCGTCGGGATTTGTGGAGAGTTCTGGGAATTTCAGGGATCCCTCATTGGTTTCAAAAAGGATTCAACTGTACGATTTTTCAAATGGCGTGAAGCCATTTGGCTCACACCATGTGCACTCACTCGGGCGGCGATTGCTCATCTTCTTGCTGATGTGCTCTAAGTACGTTAGTAAGGGTAGTACATTTTTAGTAAGGGGGCATAAAGTAGGAAATTTTTTTAAAATAGTACTGCTAAGCCCCCCCACCCCTTCATTTTTTTTATAAATAAAAAGTAATTTCAACTTGAAAAAGTTGTTTTTTGTACTTGATTTTTCTTTCAAAATAGGCTAGTATAAGCTTATTATGAAATTATCTATTATTACAGTTACTTGGAACAATGAACAACAAATAGACAGACAACTAAAGTCAGTTGTTTCTGGTTGTAAAAATATTAGTTATGAACAAATTGTGATAGACAATGGTTCTGAAGATAAAACTGTTGAAATTGTTAAATCATTACCAAATGTCAGGGTAATTGAAAATAAAGAAAATTTAGGTTTTAGTCATGCCAACAATCAAGGTGTGGAGATTAGTACTGGAGAATATTTGCTTTTTCTTAATCCTGATATGAGAGTGGAAGAAGGAAGTCTAGATAAGATTGTAAACTGGTTAGAAAATAGAAAAGATGTCGGTATTGTCAGTCCGAAGCTCGTAGCTGAAAATGGAAAATTGAATGAGGACGCTAAACCACATAGATTACCAAAAGTTTGGGAACAAGTTGCTTTGATTTTGAAATTACCACACTTATTTCCCAATATTTTGGATAAGTATTTGATGAAAGATTTTGACCCTGATAAAGAACAAGAAGTTGATTCTGTACGTGGTTCTTTTTTGTTGATGAGAAGAAATGTTGTTGAAAAGCTTGGTTGGGCTTTTGATCCAAGATATTATATTTGGTATGAAGATGTAGATATTTGTCGTGAAGTAAAAAAAATGGGTTTAAAAGTTATTTATAGTCCTGTGATTACTTGTATAGATTATGTCGGACAAAGTTTCAAAAAACAAGAAAGTCTTTGGAGACAAAAAAACTTTACTAAGAGTATGTTAATTTATTTTCAGAAATGGGAACCATTTTATAAGTGGTTTTGGATTTGGTTATTTAGACCTGTTGGAATTGCAATGATATATGTTATGAATAAATTAAGTAAGAAATAATTTCAAATTAAAAAATCCAAATGTCAAATCAAATCCAAATTATTAAATGATTAGAATTTGATTTGAAATTTGAGCTTTGAAATTTGTCATTTTTTAATTTTTAAATAATATTATGTCTATAAAATTATTTGTTCACTTAGTAACATGGAATGGTGCAAAATATATTCCTTATCTTTTTGATTCTCTAAAAAAACAAACTTACAAAGATTGGAAACTTTATATCTGGGAAAATGCTTCAAGTGATAATACAAGAGAATTACTAAAAAAAGAATTGGAAAATTTTACTATTTCTCATGAATTTTTTGAGAGTGAAAAAAATTTAGGTTTTGCTGGTGGACATAATGAACTTTACAAAAAAACAGATAGTGAATATTTTCTTTTATTAAATCAAGATATGTATTTGATGCCAGATGCTCTTGAAAAAATGGTTAAATTTTTTGATGAAAATAAAGAAGTTGGTTCTGTAAGTCCAAGATTGATGAAGTGGAATTTTGCAGAAGTAGAAAAAGATTTTGATGAAAGTTTTAGTAATATTATTGATTCTTTGGGATTAAAAATTTTTCGTAACAGACGTGTAATTGAAAAATATGCTGACAAAGATTGGAATGAAAAAAAAGCTAAAATGGAATTATCTTTTCACACCAAAGATGAAGCCTTGGAAGTATTCGGAGTTTCAGGAGCTCTACCAATGCTTAGACGAGCTTCTGTCAATAAAGTAAAATTTTCTAATAATAATTTTTTGGATGAATTGTATGGTTCATACAAAGAAGATGTAGATTTGGCATTTCGTCTTAGGATTGCTGGCTTTAGCTCTTTTGTTTTGTTAGACACTATTACTTATCATGACAGAAGTGTTTTTGGTCAAGAAGAAATTACTGATATAGAATCTTTGAAAAAGAAGACCCAACAATCAAATTTGGTCAAATATCAGAGCTACAAAAATCATTTAATGACTATTTACAAAAATGAATATTGGCAAAACTGGTTGCTTGACGCTTTCTTCATAAAATGGTATGAATTAAAGAAATTTGGAGCTTTATTATTCTTTGATAGAGAGGTCTTAAAAGGTTTAAAAGAAATCTGGTCTAATAGAAAGATTCTATATGCTAGAAGACAGGAAGTAAAAAATATGCGACAAGTTAGTTGGAATGATTTGAGGCAGTGGTGGAAATAAATTTTTATGATTATAAAAGATATAAATATAGTATTTGTAAACTATAAAAGAAAAGACGATATATCCAAGGCTATAGCATCTTTATTTTTGGATATACAAAATTGTAAATATGATGTTCAAATTACTGTTGTAGATAATTCTGCCAATGAAGACAAAATAAAAGAAGAATTAGATACTAAATTTCCAAAAGTAAATTATATTGATGCTTTTGAAAATGTTGGTTTTGGTAAGGGTAATAATTTAGGATTTAGATCTTGTGAAGCTCGTTATTATTTTGCTCTCAATCCTGATATTATAATTTCTGAAAATTCTCAAACTATTGAGAGATTAATAAATTTTATGAATGAGAATCCAAAAATTGCTTGTATTGGTCCAAAGTTACTAAATATGGATGGTAGTTTACAATATACATGTTATCGTTTTGATCTTCATTCAATTTTGATAAAACCTTTAAAACAAATAAATTTTGATAAAAAATACAAATTGGTCAAAAAGCATGTTGACAAATTGGAAATGAAAGATTTTGACCACAATTCTACGAGGCCAGTTGATTGGATTTTAGGAGCTGCTTTAATTGTCCGTAAAAAAATTGTTGATGAAATTGGTATGTTTGATGAAAGATATTTTATGTATTTGGAAGATACTGACTGGTGTCATAGAATGTGGGAAAAAAATTATCCAGTATATTATGTTCATAATATTGTATTGAATCATCTGCATACTAGAGAATCAGCTAAAATACCTGGAATATTTAAAGCAATATTCAAAAATAAGTTAGCACGTATTCATGCTAACAGTTGGATTAAATATTTGTGGAAGTGGAGACAAAGTCATAAATATTATGCTACTAAATATAAATAATTTTTATGCAAAATTATCCAAAAATAGCTATAGTGTATTTATTGTATTATCATAATGAATCTTACATAGATAATTTGGTTTCTGCTCTAAAAAAAATTACTTATCCAAAAGATAAAATAGAGCTTGTCGTTGTCTCCAATCAACATGAAAAAGATGGTAGTTTTGTTCATTATATAAATGACGTAGTAATGCCACTTTCCGGAAAAGAAATACCTCATGCAACTATTATTGTTAATAAAGAAAATTTTGCTTTTGCTGTGGGAAATAACCAAGGCGCCAATTGGGCTGTGGAAAATGGTTTTGATTATATATTTTTTCATAATAATGATGGATTTTTTGCTATTAATGCTCTTGAACCTTTAGTAGAAACATTGGAAGGTAATAAAAAAATTGCCATTGCTCAATCTCTTATTTTGCTTCACCCAGAAACTGGACTTATCAATAGTACTGGGAATTCTTTTCATTATCTTGGTTTTGGTTTTTGTAATGATTATAGAAAAAATATTAAAGATGTTAATTTGTCAAAGATAAAAGAAATAGATTATGCGAGTGGTGCTGCCTTTATGATTAGTGCAGAGCTTATCAGAAAATATGGGGCTTGGGATGCTGATTTTTATATTTATCATGAAGACTTAGATTGGGGACTTCGTATAAGAAGTTTGGGTTACAAAGTTGTTTTGGTTAGAGATTCAGTTTTTTATCATCAATATCAATTTGCTAGGAGTATTACTAAGTTTTACTTTATGGAGAGAAATCGTCATGCAATAATGCTTATGTATTTTAAATGGCCAACACTTTTGTTATTAGCTCCAATTGCTATTGGATTAGAATTTGGTCTTTGGTTTTTTAGTATCAAAAATGGTTATGCTAAAAAAAGATGGGAAGTTTATAAATATTGGTTGAATTTTAAGAATTGGTCTATATGGTTCAAGAAAAGAAAAATTATTCAACAGAACAGAAAAGTAAGTGATAGAGAAATGTTGAGACATAGCGTTTCAGAAATTGTTTTTCAAGATGCTTCTACCAATAATTTTTTAGTTAATTATGTTGCCAATCCTGTTATGAAATTGTATTATTATGTAGTAGTGAAAGGTTTGATTTGGTGGTAGGTTATATAATTTTGAATTTTAAATTTTGAATTTTAAAACAATTTTATAATGATTTAATTTTAAATTAATGAGGATGTGTCCTAAAAAAGATACTTTTGACTTTATGGACTTTACAGACTTTATAGACTAATTAATATGAAAATAAGAAAAGCAATACTAACTGGTGGGGGAAGAGCAACAAGACTTCATCCTATTACTACGACAATCAACAAACATTTGTTACCCTTGGCCAACAAACCAATGATTTTTTATGCTATTGAAAAAGCAGTAGAAGCTGGTATTGAAGAAATTTTTATCAACACTAATCCTGGTGAAAAAGATTTAGAAAATTTTATTGGAGATGGTGGACACTGGGGAATAAAAATAAAGTTTTTTGAACAAACTGGTGGACCACAAGGAATTGCTCATGTGGTAAATGAAGCTAAAGATTTTATTGGTGATGAACCTTTTATGTTTTATTTATCAGACAATATAATTTTTGGTAGTCTCAAACCATTGTTTGAGGAATTTGAAAAAAATAATTATGATTGTATGCTCGCCTTGTCAGAGGTATCAGATCCACAAAGATTTGGGGTTCCAATTTTTGATGGAAATAAAAAGTTGATTGATGTCTTAGAAAAGCCGGCCAATCCCCAAAATAATTTTGCAGTAACTGGTATTTATTTGTATGGACCAAAATTATTTTTTGAGGCTTTCCAAAATATTAAAAAAAGTGATAGAGGAGAATATGAAATTTCTAGTATCCATTCCAATTTTTTGAAAAATAATAAAAATGTTGGTTACAAAGAAATTACAGGTTGGTGGAAAGATACTGGTAAAATAGAAGATTTGTTGATTGCTAGTCGTCTATTATTGGAAGAAATGCCAGAAACTAATTTTTCAAATTATGGCACAATAGAAGATGGTGTACAAATAAAAGGTAAAGTTCATATTGGCTTGGGTTCTAAAATAGCCAAAGATGTAGTTTTGATTGGTCCTATAATTATTGGTGAAAATTGTATTTTGTCTAATTGTAAAATTGGACCAAATACTACTATTGGTTCTGGTTGTGAAATCAAAAATGCTACTATCAAAGATTCTATTATCTTGGATAATACTTATATTGATGTAGATTTATCAATAGCAAATAGTCTGATTGGTAAAAATGTTAAAATAATAAAAAAAACTACCACAGATGGTAGGAGTATGCTAATAGGTGACAAAACAATTGTAGAAATCTAAAGATCTAATTTGTATAGTTTGTGTTCATCATTAGATATATAAAATAATTTTCTATATTTCTTGTTTATATAAATTTTTCCTTCTGTAGTATCCAAAATTGGAAATTGAAGATAATGGTCAATATCTATTGCTTTTATTTTATTTTCAGTTTGTATAATATAAATTTTTCCTTCATCCAAAAGTTGAAGGTTTTTTATTTTTTCACCATTACGATATTGTAAATTAATTGTGCCATTTTCTTGGACAGTAGTGATATCCCAATTGGAATAGATTATCCAGTCTTTGTTGCTTTCATTCCAAAATAAATTAGTACCGTTTATTTTTGTTTCTTGACCTGTTTTTAAATTGTAGACTAAGAAATCATCTAGGGTTTTTATTATTATTCTATCTTTGTTTAGATTTATTATTTTTGAGATTTTATTTTGTAATTGATATTTTTTTTGGTTATTAAAAATTGTATTTTCATTATAAAACCAGACATTTTCATTGTCCTCAACATACCAGTTACTAGAAGTAGCGGTGGTCAAATTTTTGATATTAGCATTCTTATCAATAGTAACAATTTTATTTTCTATTATAGTAGAGAGTGGTCTATTATCATTATTTTTCCATTGTATTGTAGCTAAAATATTATCATTTATGGTTTGATAATTTTCAGGTTTATTCAAATCATATAGGACTAATTTTTTTGATTCATTTTCATTTTTTATAATGTAAGCAAAGTTGTCAAAAGGGGAAACAGAATAATCAATAATTTCAATGTTGTTTTCCAAAGTTTTGATAGTATTATCTTTGAGATTAAAATTTAAAACATTGTATTTGTTGTTTGTTATTGAAGTAACCAACAAAATATTGTCAGAATTATTACTACCAATTATATTTTGTACATTTGATAATTCTGTAAACGTTGCTATGTTATCTTTTAATAGACTAAAATAATTTATATAGGTTGTTTGTTTGCTATTTATACTAATATTTTTTTCCCAAGTTTTGTAACCATCTTTTTTGATAGTCAACAAATAGGTATCAGGGTAGAGAGAAAGATTAAAGGGTATTTTTTGTATTAATTCTGTGCCATTTAGGAAAACTTGTGCTTCTTTTGGTAAAATATCTATATTGAGTACGCCTGTCTGTTTTATTTTGTGTTTGACAAAGTCATAGCGGTAGCCAGAACTATAAGCAATCAAGAGTGGAGATATCACAAAAAAAGAACCGACTAGAAAGAACATAATAGTCAGTCTAATTGGTCTAGTTAGCCTAGTTTTTAATATTTTTTCGTGTATTTTATCCATGGTTGCCTTTAGTTCATTTTTATTGTATAATAATAACGTATTTTCTTATATTTATCAAATAATGTTATGTCAAAATTTATAATTGAGGGTGGTAAAGAATTATCTGGTTCTCTTACTGTTAACACTGCCAAGAACTCAGCTGTAGCCATTCTTTGTGCTTCTTTGATGGTTCAAGGAGAAGTTTTGTTGCAGGATATGCCTCATATTGAAGAAGTTTTTCGTATTTTGGAAATATTGGAAAGTATTGGAGTAAAGTTTTCTTGGAAAGATGAACATACTCTTTTTTTAGATACTTCTGCTAAATTAACCATGGATAAAATTGATAAAAAAGCTACGCAAGTGACCAGATCATCATTGATGCTGCTTGGTGCTTTGGCTTCTCGTGAAAAAGAGTTCAAAATTTATAAATCAGGTGGTTGTCATCTAGGAGAACGTACTATCAAACCACATTTGTTTGCTCTTGAAAAGTTTGGAGTTAGTGTAAAATCAAAGAATAAATATTATGAAGTAAAAAATAAACCTTTGAAAGCCACTAATATTGTGATGTATGAATCAGGAGATACCCCAACTGAAAATGCTATTATGACAGCTGTCTTGGCTCCTGGAGTAACTACTATCAAATTTGCATCTTCAAACTATATGGTACAAGATTTGTGTTATTTTTTGCAAGGGGCTGGTGCCAAAATAGAAGGCATTGGTGGTACAATTTTGAAAATTGTTGGAGTTAAAAAGTTAAATCCTATAAAAAAATATAATATAATTCCTGATCCAATTGAAGCTATGACGTTTATAGCTTTGGCTATTACTACCAAATCAGAATTGACTATCAAAAATTGTCCATTAGATTTTTTAGAATTGGAATTAGAAAAATTATCAGTCATGGGACAAAAATTTGAAATAAAAAATAAACGTAAATCAGCCAATGGTTATTTTGATATTGTTGATATCAAATTTTTTAAATCAGAATTACAAGCTCTACCTGACAAAATTTATGGAAGTCCTTTTCCTGGTTTGAATATTGATAATTTACCTTTGTTTGTACCAATTTTGACACAGGCCAATGGTAGAACTCTTGTTCATGACTGGATCTATGAAAATAGAGCAATTTATTATCTTGATTTTCAGAAACTTGGAGCAAATTTGACTTTGCTTGATCCACATCGTGTCTTTGTAGAAGGGCCAACAAGATTAAAAGGTAATGAACTAATGTGTCCACCAGCAATTAGACCAGCTGTAGCCTTGTTGGTGGCAATGTTAGCAGCTAGTGGTAGATCTGTAATGCGTAATTCTTATACTATTGAACGTGGTTACGAAAAATTGGCGCAACGTCTTTCAGGAGTTGGAGCAAAAATAACTTATGAAGAATAAATAATTTATGTCTAAAAGAAAAATTTTAAATATTGTTTTACTTGGTGTTTTTATTGTAGTGGTATTTTTTATTGGAGTAACTGTCGGCATTGGTAAAGATGTTAGTAGAAATTTGTTAAATAGCAGCGGTAATGTAGATATTACCAAAGTTGTTAATCTTTATAGTAATAGTCGATCAGATCAAATTGATTTCAAACAATATTGGGATATTTGGGATAAAATAAAAAAGAATTATGTCAAACAACCAGTGGACGAAGTTGCTTTGTTTTATTCTTCTTTAGAAGGATTAGTAAAAGGTTTGGATGATCCTTACTCTATTTATTTTCCACCAGACAAAGCCAAAGCTTTTGTTAGTGATTTATCAGGAGCTTTTGAGGGTATAGGTGCTGAAATTGGTTTGCGTGATGATAGAATTACAGTAATTTCTCCTTTGGAAGGTTCCCCAGCCCAACAGGCTGGATTAAAAGCAGGTGATATAATTTTGGCTGTAGATGATATTGATATTAGTTCTTTGAGTGTAGAAGAAGTGGTGCTCAAAATTAGAGGACCAAAACAAACAAAAGTTATTCTTACTATAATAAGAGGTGAAAATGCTGAAAAACAAGATATTGAAATTATGCGTGATAATATTGATCTGCCATCTGTCAAATGGGAAGACAAAGGTAAAGGAATTATTTATTTGCGTGTTAGTTTTTTTAATGATAATACTTGGTCTGAATTTGATAAAGTTGTCAAAGAAATTATACTCAAATCTCCAAAAAATATTATTTTGGATTTGCGTGGTAATCCTGGTGGATATTTGGATACCTCTGTCAAAGTTGCTGCTGAATGGCTTGCTATAGACCAAGGTGTAGTTGTTTCTGAAAAAACAAATAATGGTCAAATAAAAAAATATAACGCTACCGAAGGAAAGCATAGATTTGTGGGTATTCCAACTGTTATTTTGGTTGATGAAGGTACTGCTTCTGGTTCAGAAATTGTGACTGGTGCTTTGCAAGATTATGCTGTAGCTACTGTGGTAGGAAAAACTACTTATGGCAAAGGTTCTGTTCAGGAATTTGAGGTTTTACCAGATGGTTCAGCCTTGAAAATCACCATAGCTGAGTGGTACACACCAAAAGATCGTCAAATAAATAAAAAAGGCTTGGATCCAGATGTGGTTTTGGAAGGAGATATGTTTGTTCAAAAAGATAATACTAAAGGTGATAAGTCTGATGACTATATAGATAGAGGAATGGAAAAGGCTTTGGAAATTATAAAACAAAAATAATATATAAATATGTTTTCAGGTATTGTGGTACATGGTGATGGTTTGGGAAGGGATTTTGGTTTTCCTACGGCCAACATTGATTGTCAAATAAAAAAGGGTTCAAATGTTGCTACTGGTGTTTTTGCTTCCATTATTACTATAGACAAAAAACAATACAACGGTGTTTTAGTTGTAATGCCTAAGAATGATGGCTCGTATAAATTTGAGGTGCATGTTTTTGGTTTTGAGGCTGATTTGTATGGAAAATATCTTGAGGCTGATTTAGTGCAAAAAGTAAGTGAGGTAGAGCGCTATGATTCTAAGGAAGAATTATTGGTAAAAATTAAGCAAGATATTGAAATGGTTAAAGAAGTTTTTGCAGGACGAACTTAGATTATTAAATTAATTGTTCTCTGAAAACTAATTAACTGATAAACCAATAATCCATTAAGTCACAATTAATGATTTTGACATAGCACTTTATACTATATTCTTAGCTTTATTATTAAATAACATAGCATTATGAAAAAAGCATTTTTTCTTGGAGTAGTACTTCTTCTCGTTGGAGCAGGATGCTCAACGACGGCGAATATTACAACAACCCCAAATAAACCAGCGGATCAGCCGGTAGAGCAGACACAGGTAGATGATCAGAATTCAGACAATGTAGTTGGAATACAAAGCTCATCAACCGATTCAGCAAATGACAACGATAAAAGGAATGGTGTTGGAGTTGATGTAGAGGTAAAGACGGATTTAAAAGTTGATATGGCTACTGTTAAAGAAGTTGAATTTACCATCGAAGGAAAAAATATATCATATAATCTCAAAGAAATGAAAGTTAAAAAAGGTGATAAAGTAAAAGTTACCTTTGTAAATTCAGAAGGTTTCCATGATTGGAGATTGGATGGCTATAATGTAGGAACCAAACAGATTAGTGTAGGACAGAGCGAAACAGTTGAATTTATTGCTGACAAAGTAGGAACGTTTGAATATTTTTGCAGTGTTGGAAAACATCGAGCAATGGGAATGAAAGGAAATTTCATTGTCGAATAAAACTTTATTAATTTTCAAGAAACCTGCCTGCCGGCAGGTATGGCAAGATGTAAACAAATTACAACTTGCAATTTTCAAAAATAGTTTGTACGGTTAGATTATTGAATTTTGAAATTTGTTTTAAATTTGTTTTATTTTTCATTTGTTGATAGAGTAGTTACTATTTCAGATGCAGAGGTGTATGAGGATGGGGGAGATTTGAGATTATAGAAATTTTAGTTTACAAAAAACCGATCTAGAAAAGGTCGGTTTTTAATACAGCGTTTTTTATTTATAAATTTTTTAAATTAAATCCTATCTACCCAATGAGCATCTACTTCTACCTCTAATTCCAAAAATACTTTTTTGTTCAAGGCTTGTTCAAGTTCTCTTCTGGCCATTTGGCCGATTTCTTTTATTTTCAGTCCACCCTTACCAATGATCATTTTTTTGTAACGTTCGGCGTCTGTAAGAATTCTAGCTGAGATTACAAAGATATTGGGTTTTTCTTCTAAGTTATCCACTTCTACAGTGATTGAATAAGGGATTTCTTTTTCAAAAACAGAAAATACTTTTTCTCGTATTATTTCAGCTATCCAAAAGGCATCTGTAATATTGGTAAGCTGGGCATTTTCATACATTGGTTCTCCTTCGGGCATAAGTTCTACTACTTTTTTGACAAGTGGTTGGATATGACTAGCACGTAAAGCGGACAGTTCAAAGACACTAACAAAATCAGTGCCCCATTCTAAATAACTTTGTAAATATTTTTTTTCTTCTCTATGTAAATCACTCTTGTTGATTACTAAAATTTTTGGAATATCCAAATGACGGATTAGACCATAAGTATATTTTTCTTCGTCGCCAATTTCTCTACTTGGATCTACAACATAGAGAATAACATCCACCCCGGTTAGGGATTCTTTGGCTTTTTCTATTAGTTTGCCAGTAAGTCTATTTTTTTTATCTTTGAAGATACCTGGAGTGTCTACAAACACCACCTGTCCTTCAGGATTATTTACGACACCATGTATAACTTGTCTAGTCATTTGGGCACGAAAAGAAGTAGCCACAATTTTGGTGCCTACTATAGTATTGAGAAGAGTGGATTTACCAACATTGGAACGTCCGATAAGTACTGCAAATCCTGATTTCATAGGGGAACTGTATTTTTGTTGATAATTTTTTGATTTAAGTAGTTATTGGTTAGATAAACTTATTTTACTAAGAGTTTGTAAAGTTCTTAAAGTTTATAAAGTTAAAAGTCTAGGTACTTTATGAACTTTTGACTACTATTTTGTTTTTAGCTAGACTTTTTTGTAAAATTAGCTTTGATTTTATTCAAAGCTTATTTATACTAACACATTCTTGCACAAAAATCAAGATTGTCCTATAATATAGATAGGTTTACATTTTTATCTGCATTTGTTATGAAAGTAATATTTTTAAAAGATATCAAAGGTACAGCTAAAAAGGGGGATATAAAAGAGGTATCTGATGGTTATGCTCGTAACTTTTTGATTAAAAAAGGTTTAGTTAGCATTGCTACTGATTTTGAACTCAACAAATTAGCTTCTCAAGATAAGAAAAAAGCTAAACAAATGGAAGCTGAACTTGAATCTCAACAAAAAGTTGCTGGTAGATTAGATGGTGAAGAAATTGAAATTATTGCAAAAGTTAGTAATTCAGGTACACTTTATGCTGCTATAACTGTTGCCAAATTGGTGCAAACTATCAAAAAACAATTGTCTGTAACTGTAAAACCAGAACAAATTAAACTAAAAGAACCAATAAAAGATGTCGGAGAATATGATGTCCACATATCTTTTAATCATGGACTAGAAGCAAATATTAGAGTCATTGTCTCTCAAGAATAAGACTCCACCAACCCTTGGTGGTTTTTTTATTGACACGAAGTGTCATCCCGAACCGCCGAAGGACGGAGAGGGATCTGTAGATTCTGATGACTTTGGATTAAAATTTTCTAATGTCGGAGTGAAGAGCGGTTTAATTCATAATTATCTGTTATAATATTGTCATTAAAAAAATATTTATCACGTTTTCAATAATTTCAACAATAAAAAAATTTATATTTAAGAAAGATCCCTCTCCGCCCAAGGCGGATCGGGATGAAATGAAAAAACTATGTCAAAACTCAAAAAACATAAATTTATTTTTATAGTAGGTGGAGTACTTAGTGGAGTTGGTAAAGGTGTGACTACAGCCTCTCTTGGTACAATTTTCAAAGCCAAAGGTTTTTCCGTCACTGCTCTCAAAATTGATCCTTATGTCAATGTTGATGCTGGTACTATGAATCCAATTGAACATGGTGAAGTCTTTGTGACTGACGATGGTGATGAAACTGATCAAGATATGGGTAATTATGAACGTTTTTTGGATACTGATCTTTATTCTAGCAATTATATGACCACTGGACGTGTCTATTTGTCTGTAATTGAAAATGAACGTGCTATGAAGTATAAAGGTAAATGTGTGGAAGTCGTCCCTCATGTTCCAGAAGAAGTCATCAGAAGAATTACTTCGGCTACCAAAGAAAAAGATGCTGACATTACTTTGATAGAAGTTGGTGGAACTCTTGGAGAATATCAAAATCTTATTTTTTTGGAAGCGGCTCGTATGATGAAAATGAGAAATCCAAACGATATTGCTACTGTGTTGGTCAGTTATTTGCCAGTACCTTCACACTTGGGTGAGATGAAGACCAAGCCTACACAATATGCTTCAAGAACTCTAAATACAGCTGGTCTCCAAGCTGACATCATTGTAGCTCGTGGTTCAATGGAACTTGACAAACCTCGTAGTGAAAAATTAGCTGTCTTTTGTGGAGTACCAAGAGAAAATTGTATTTCTGCTCCTGATGTTTCTTCTATTTATGAAATACCAATTAGAATGGAAAATCAAGATATAGGTAACAAATTACTCAAAGCTTTAAAAATAAAAAGTGTCAAAACTAATCTTATTGAATGGAAAAGTTTTGTTAAAAAAATTGAAAATAGCAAAAAGGAAATAAAGATAGCAATTGTTGGAAAATATTTTGGTACTGGTAAATTTACTTTGTCAGATTCTTATATATCTGTCATAGAAGCTATCAAACATGCTAGTTGGTATAGTAATGTCAAACCAGTTTTGACTTGGGTAGATTCTGAAGAGTTTTCCGCCCAAGGCGGATCCGCCTCGGGCGGAGAAATCCAGAAAAAAGTACATGATAAACTCAAAGACTTTGATGGTGTAATTGTACCAGGTGGATTTGGAACTAGGGGAGTAGAAGGAATTATAAATGCTATTCAGTTTGTACGTGAAAATAAGATTCCTTATTTAGGACTTTGTTATGGTATGCAATTGGCTTCTATAGAATTTGTCCGCAATGTTTTGGGTAAGAAAAAAGCCAACACTGTTGAAGTGGATCCAAAAACTACTGAACCAGTTATTCACATCAATCCAAATCAAAAAAGTAATGTCAAAAATCATAGATACGGTGGTACAATGCGTTTAGGGGCTTATGATTGCGCCTTACGTCACGATACTAAGGTTTTTGAGGCTTATAAACAAGATATTATTAGCGAGCGTCATAGGCATCGTTATGAGTTCAACAATGACTATAGAGATGAAATGGATAAAGCAGGGTTAGAGGTGGTTGGTGTCAATCCTGAGTCTGGTTTGGTGGAGATAGTGGAGCTCAAAAATCATCCATTTTTCGTGGGTACTCAATTTCATCCAGAATTCAAAAGTCGTCCGATGAAACCGCATCCTTTGTTTAGAGAGTTTGTAAAAGCGGTGATAAAATAGTTCAGAGCCAAAAGCCAATAGTTCATAATAAAATAGTCATGGGAGTGACTGTTTTTTTGTTTTATAAAAAAATAGTTATCAACTCTTGACATAATTATTTAATAATGTTTTAATATAAGTAAGTTTGGGTTCTTGACACCGTGGCAAGAACACAAGTTGCACTCGCCAAGTTCGCTTGGCTAGTTACACGCCCAAACTGGGCTTCCTAAGTGACGCCGGCTACGACAGCCACCACAAAGGAAGTCTCCAACTGGGGATCGCAAGTTTGATTGTTTTTCAAAACAATCACACTCTGCGACCCCGGCTCTTCAATAAATTAAAAGCAGACTATTAGGTAGTCTGTTTTTGTTAGCTTGAAAAATACTTTCTAAAATGCTACTCTTAAGAAAGATCCCTCTCCACCTACGCTCTTGTTTCACAGAGCTTCGGAGGATCAGGATGAATTGACCTAATATGGAAAATAGACCACTAGCTGACAAAATGAGACCTACTGACTTCAGTGAATTTTTTGGGCAAGAAGAAATTGTAGGAGAAGGCAAACTTTTACGTAAGTTGATTGATACTGATCAGTTATCTTCTCTTATCTTTTGGGGTCCTCCCGGAGTAGGAAAAACTAGTTTAGCTTACATTATTGCCAAGAATACCAAAGCTCGCTTTGTTGGTTTGTCAGCTGTGGAGAGTGGTAAGAAAGATTTGTTAAAAGCTGTCAAAGAAGCTGAAAAGAATTTATTGGAAAATAATGAAAAGACAGTATTGTTTATAGACGAAATTCATCGTTGGAGCAAAGCTCAACAAGATACACTTTTGCCATATGTAGAGAAGGGAAGTATTATTATGATTGGGGCGACAACTGAAAATCCTAGTTTTGAAATCATTGGACCTTTGCTTTCACGCTCTAGAGTTTTTATTTTGAAAAAGCTAGAGATTGAGGATATAAAGAAACTTTTGCAACATACTTTGTCTGACAAAAATAGGGGATTGGGAAATTTTAAGATTGAAATAGATGATAATACTTTGGAAGTATTGGCTGGTTTGAGTCAAGGAGATGCACGCTCAGCAATTAATGCTTTAGAATTAGCTTTTCGTGCCAAATACAAAGAGAATACTAGAGTAATAAAGTTGTTCAAAGAGGATATTAAGGAAGCACTACAGCGAACACATTTGGTGTTCGATAAAAAAGGTGAAGAATTTTATAATGTTATTTCGGCTTTGCACAAATCTATGCGTGGTAGTGATGCTAATGCTTCTTTGTATTGGTTGGCACGGATGCTTGAAGGTGGAGTAGATCCTCTTTATGTTGCTCGTCGGGTGTTACGTTTTGCGAGTGAAGATATTGGTATGGCCAATAGTGAAGCAATGGTTCAAGCCAATGTTGCTTTTGATGCTTGTCATAAGCTTGGTATGCCAGAGTGCAGTGTACATTTGGCTCAAGCTGTAGTATATTGTGCCAAGTCCAAAAAATCCAATTTGCTCTATAGCGCCTATGGCAAAGCAACCCAAGATGCTCGTAATACTTCCAATCTTGGAGTACCAATACACTTGCGAAATGCGCCAACCAAATTCATGTCCGCCAAAGGCGGATCCGCCTTTGGCGGAAAAAATATTGGTTATGGTAAAGATTACAAATATAATCCAGATTTTGAAGGGGAAGTTGAACAAGATTATTTACCAAAAGAATTGAAAGATAGAAATTATTTTTAGATGTTATAAATGTTGAATCACTTCGTTTGTTGTAATTGTTGAAATTGAACATCAATTACAACATTTATAACAATTAGAACAATTACAATATAATTATGAAAAAGTTTTTACTCCACACTTGTTGTGCGCCATGTAGCATTGCAGTCATAGAAGAACTCAAAGACAAATTTGATTTGACGGTTTTTTTTTATAATCCCAATATTCATCCACAAGATGAGTATCTGAAACGTAAAGAGCAAGTGATAAAAGTTTGTAAGAGTTGGAATATCAAAATGGTAAATGCTGATTATGATCCCGAAAATTGGTACGAAAAAGTTCGTGGTCTAGAACAAGAGCCAGAAGGTGGTAGTCGCTGTAGTATTTGTTTTGAAATGCGTATGACTGTGGTCGCTCAATACACCAAAAAAAATAATTTTGATATCTGGTCAAGTAGTTTGACCTTTGGTCGTAACAAAAAATCAGACGTGATTAGTCCGATTGGTTTGAAATTGGAAAAAATTTATGGTGTAAAATATTATGCTGAAGATTGGAAGAAAAAAGGGCGTCAAGAAAGGGGAAATAAATTGGCTAATGACTTGAATATTTATCGACAAGATTATTGTGGTTGTGCTTATTCTTTGCGGGATAAGAAATTGAAGGATTTGAAGAAAATAAAAACTAACACTTAGTCGTCATCCCGAGCGGAATGAACGAACGATAGTGAGTGAATGGAGTCTAGGGATCTCCTCTCATGGCATTACTGTTTACTTGCAACGAAAGGAGATCCCTCAATTTCGTTCACTCGTTCCTCGTTCACTGCATTCGGGATGACCATTTGAGAGTTCAATCTTCTTGAAGTAAGTTTTTCAATTCTGGGTTTAACTTTTTTATTAATTCCAACTTTTTTTCTCGTCGCCATCCCTTAAGTTGTTTTTCTCTTGATATTGCACTAGCTGGATCACTGTATTCTTCGTAGTATAAAAGTTCTTTTATTTTATATTTACTAGTGAAACTATTGTTATTTTTTGTTAGAGTGTGCTCAAGCATTCTACGTTCTAAACTATTAGTCATACCAATATAAAAAACAGTATGGTACTGGTTACTCATAATATAAACATAATAATTTTTACCATACATATATTTACAATATATCTGGTGTAATAGTTATCTCTCGACTATCGCCCTGTTGTTTAACAATAGAAATTTCTATTGTTTTTTTATTGGCTAATAATTCTTTTATTTTTTCTGGCCATTCAATAATTGTAACAGTATCTTGTTCACCCAAATAATCTTCCACTCCTATTTCAATTAGATTATCTTCGCTTTCAAGTCGGTACGTATCAATATGTACTAATCTATTTACTGTTGTCTGTTTACTGTTTTCTAAATTATAAACATTCATAATAGTAAAAGTCGGACTGACAATTTCATCACTAATTCCTAAGCCTTTGGCAATACCTTTGGCCATAGTAGTTTTACCTGCTCCAAGTTCTCCTTGGAGTAAAATTATATCACCAGGATTTAATTTTTTAGCTATTTTTTCTCCAAGAGTAATCATTTCTTCGGTTGTGTTTGTAGTGTGTTTCATAAAAACATAGTGAGGAGTGACAAGCGCCAGCTTGTCATACGTACGCATAACAAAGCTGGCGCTTGTCATTCCTTTTTATTAGTAGGGACTTTTAAGCAAGTTCTGGGTACAAAGGGAATTTGCTAGTAAGATCTTTTACTTCCAATCTTATTTTTTCTAACTCAGTATCATTTTTGAAATTGATAATTACTCTATCTATCATACTTGCCACTATTTCCATCTCAGCTTCTTTGAAACCACGAGTGGTGAGTGCTGGTGTGCCAAGACGAATACCACTTGGATCCATTGGACTACGAGGATCATCGGGAATCATATTTTTGTTGACAGTAATACCAGCTTTGTCCAGAGCTTTTTCCGCTTCAGAACCGGTTATACCCTTTGAGGTAACATCAATAAGTAGTAGGTGATTGTCAGTGCCACCAAACATAAGTTTGTAACCCATTTTGTTGAATTCATTTTCCAATACTTTAGCATTTTTTTTGATTTGTTTGGCATATTCTTTGAATTCAGGTTCTAGAGCTTCTTTGAAAGCAATGGCTTTGCCAGCAATATTATTTTCATGAGGTCCACCTTGGAAACCTGGGAAAACAGATTTGTCTATTTGTTTGGCAAATTTTTCTTTGCACATGATCATGCCACCTCGTGGTCCACGAAGAGTTTTGTGAGTGGTAGTTGTTACAACATCAAAAATTGGTACAGGATTATTCATTTCGCCTCCAGCAATTAGTCCAGCAATATGGGCAATATCAGCCATGGTCATAGCACCGACTTCGTCAGCAATAGCTTTTATTTTTTCGTATTCTATTTCACGTGAATAGGCACTGTAGCCAACTAGAATCAATTTTGGTTTGTGTTCTATAGCCATTTGGCGCAAGTTGTCCAAATCTATTTTTCCTTCAGTATTGGTCTTGTATCTAATAAAGTTGAATATTTTGGTCATGTGAGTAACTGGGTGACCATGAGTAAGATGTCCACCATGTGACAAATCCATACCAAGAATTGTATCGCCAGGATTTAATAGTGCAAAATAAACTGCTATATTGGCTGGTGCTCCAGAAAGTGGTTGGACATTGACGTGTTCAGCTTGAAAAAGTTGTTTGGCTCTATCAATAGCTAGTTGTTCTACAATATCAATATACTGGCAACCGCCATAATATCTTTTGCCTGGGTAACCTTCGGAGTATTTGTTGGTTAGTACGGAGCCTAAAGATTCTAAGACAGCAAGAGAAACAAAGTTTTCAGATGGAATCATTTCTAGACCTTCTTCTTGACGTTGAAGTTCTTTGTTTATGGCTTCTTTTATTTGAGGGTCAAAGTTTTGTAAGGATTTTTTGTTCATAAAAAAGTTTAGAATATTAAAAGAGTATAAAAATATACAAATATTTTATTAATTAAAAATTAGCATTTTTTAGATCATAAAATAAACCTTTATAAATATCATTTATTTATCTTATTCTAAACTATTTTTTTAGTAATATCAAGGGTATTATCAAGACTGTATTTGATAATATTTTTTTAAAACAAAAAACACCAGTTTTTGTGACTGGTGCAATTTTTGGGAAGTAATTTTTATTTGTAGCGTAAAGCATCCAAAGGATTTATTTTGGCTGCTCTTTGAGCTGGAAATATTCCAGTAAGAAAACCAATAATAGTAGAAAATAAGATTATAAGAATAATAAACCAAGAAGGGCTATTAAACAAATCAAGAGTTTGACCTCCAAAATAGTTGGCTAATATATTTATACCAATATTAGCTAGAAAACCACCTAAATAACCTAAAATAACACCACCAAGGCCTCCTAAGAAACCCATAATCATTGCTTCAAAAATAAATAATTTACGAACATCTTTTCTGGTTACACCAATAGAACGCATAATACCAATTTCATTGGTACGCTCCAAAAGCATAACAGTCATAGTATTGAACATGCCGATAGCTGAAACTGTAAGAGCAATAAGGCCAAACAAACCTAAAACTACTTGAATTATAGAAAATATTTTTTTGACTTGGTCTATAGTGTCCTGAAGAACTGATACCAAAAATCCCATATTGATAATTTGTTCTCGAACACTAGTCATAGATTCACTGTTGATAACTTTTACTTTGGCACCTATATATGTTGTGTAGTTGATATCTTCTAATACATCAATTGGCACATAAATTAGACTTGATCTTTCATCATTTATTACCCCAACAACAGTAAAAGGTTCTGATTGTTCTTTGACTTCAATTTGGTTTTGGCCATCAGAATCTACTGTTGGTACAAAAATTATTAAATTTATTTGTTGACCTATGATTTTTTCTAAATCAATATTAAATAATTGAACCATGGCCGAAGAAATAACAACTTGTTTTTGATTTTTACCGTTATTATCTGTTTTGAAAAAGGTACCTTTCAAAGGTACTAGCCCACTCAAACTCAAAAAAGAAGGTTTGATAGCATAAAGTGTTGTGTCTGATGTAAAATCTTTTAGATTGACTTGTGAAGGTAAAGCAATGACTGGACTGACTTCGGCTACATTTGGTAATTGAATAATCTTTTCTATAGAGTCTTTATCAAGTTGGATAATATCTGATTTGCCTGAACTAACTTCAAGACTTAACAAGGCATCAGCAGTAGTAATTTTGTTCAAAACAGTTTCTTGTAAACCATAACCAAAAGATACCAAAAATAACACAGCACCAATACCAACACCTACACCCAAAATAGTAAGTGCTGTTCTCATAGGTCTGGTTTTGAAAGTACGCATTGAAAGAGACAATGTATCATTATAATTCATGCTTTGTATAGTCTCTGTATTTTTTTGTTTCATTTTATTAACCATAGATGGTTGTTATTTTTTTATTTTTTGTAGAGGTTGACTTTTTTGGTAACGACCTAAAATAATCATTTCCAAATGTTTTGACATCTTCTTGGCAGTACGTCTGTCTAGTCCAACTCCACCTTGCTTTATTGGTCTATCAAATTTTTCTTGAACACCTTTGTGATCTGTTATACCCATTACTCTGTCTTCAATAATTGTTTCCATAGCTTCAATAGCATCTGTAGTCCTGATATTTACTTCAAAGGTATCCAATAGATAACGGCGTAATTGTTGTGTATAACTATTATGTTTTTCTTCTTTGATGGCAAATTGTTTGCTTATTTCTTCTATTTCTTTTGTGGTTGTTTCTAGTCTTTTAATTATTTTTTCGCTGTTTTTTTTGTTCAAATTCAAACCATCTTGCATATAATCAGTATTTAAGTAAGAAGTAAGTTTTTTGTAGTTTGAACTACTATTAGATAGGGCTTCTTTTATGTAGTTTTCTATTTTGGTGATTTCGTCATAGCTAAATCCTGTCAGTACTTCGGAAATTATTTCTTTGGCCTTATATTCCAAA
This sequence comes from Candidatus Magasanikbacteria bacterium CG1_02_32_51, assembly GCA_001871435.1. GTDB lineage: Bacteria > Patescibacteriota > Patescibacteriia > Magasanikbacterales > UBA922 > UBA1557. The sequence goes on along the minus strand of MNVC01000047.1, from coordinate 1,206 downwards.
ATAATAGCGTCAACTTCTTTGGAATTATCAACCTCCTTAGTCTTTTCTGTTATTTTGTTAGTTGACATCTTGAGACTATTATCTTGTGATTCCAAATGACTATATTGACCAACAATAATTTTTCTGGTTTCTTTGTTTATTTTCGTGTCAATTATTTTGCCATCTTTCATAAAAAAAATGCGGTTAGCAATGTCTAGGTGAGCTGGATTGTGAGTAACAAGAATAACAGTTTTTTTATTTTTGATACTAAGCTCTTGAATAAGACCAAGCACATCTTGGGCTGATTTGGAATCTAAGTTGCCAACAGGTTCATCAGCAAAAATAATATTTGGGTCATTGACCAATGATCGACATATAGCAACTCTTTGTTGTTGACCTCCAGATAATTCTGTTGGTAGTTTGTTTCTTTGTTCAAAGACACCAAAATATTTCATCAGTTCTTCAGCTTTTTGTAGTCTTTTTTTGCGATTTATACCAATAGCTACTTGTGGCAGAGTAATATTATTTATTACTGATAGAGAGGGAATCAAATAAAAAGCTTGAAAAATCATGCCAATAGTATTTTGGCGATATTTTTCTAATTCTTGGTTGGCCATTTGTGATAAATCAATGTCGTTAACCATTATTTCTCCTTTGGTGGGCTTTTCTAGTCCAGAGATTGTATATAGTAGAGTGGATTTTCCACAACCGGAAGCTCCAAAAAAAATAACTAATTCTCCAGATTCTATTTTTAGATCAACATTGTCTAAAGCTTTTACTTCATTACTTTTACCAAGAAAATAAGTAACTGACAAATTTTTTATATCAATAAGAGACATATTTTTTAATAAATAAAAATTTATATTATTATAACACAATTTGTGATTTTATTGAATAAATAATTTGTGGATAAATTTTGTCACTGTTCCTTCTGATTTTATTTCTTCATCTTCCCCGTCCACGAAAAGATACTCTGGATACTATTCAAGATGACTTGAAAGACAGATTCTTCTTTTTGAGGAGTTAGCATGTTTACAATCTTGGAAACACTAGAATTTCCAGAAGAATCTGCACTCTCTACTTGGAATTGGTAAATAGAGCCAGCATCAAAGTCACTGATGACGACGATATGCTTCTTCGTGTAGTTGCTGTCTAGTTTGGTAGCCTCAGCCAATTTGGTAGTACCAGCTTTACTAAAGCCTTTTTGGTAGAGGACTCTACTAGAAG
>MNVC01000018.1 GCA_001871435.1 Candidatus Magasanikbacteria bacterium CG1_02_32_51 | reverse complement strand
TCTCATTTCAGGTAATGGCACAAAAATAGTCTATGTCAAATTCCGTTCCTCTGACGGAGGCACTATTACTTATTCAGATACTATTGATCTTGTTGGTCAAAGTTTCTTTGATCCAAACAGCCTAACTAAAGATATTAACCCAAACAATTGTAGTCTAATTCCTGACCATGCTTACAAGTCTAGTAACAGCAAAGCAGTCTATTATATCACTACCAACTGTACCAAGAGAGCCTTTACTAACTCTAGAGTATTCTTTACTTATTTTGACAACTGGTCAGAAGTAATACTTACTACCAAACTAAACACTATTACCAATGACACACTAGACTTTATGCCCTATGGTCAAAAGTACGATCCTCAATACGGAGCACTAGTCAAAGTCACCAATGATCCAAAAGTCTATCTATTATTAAATAATAATAAATATTGGATCACTGATGAAAATATCTTCAATACTCTAAACTATCAATGGGACTGGATAGAAGATGTTGATCCTAGACTACTAGATAAATACATCACCCAAACTGAAATTACAGACACTAGCACTCATCCTAATTACACCCTTATCAAATACCATAACAATCCTAAAGTTTATAGACTAGAACCAGACCCTACTGATGATACCAAACAAGTCAAAAGACATATTCCAAATGAAACAATCTTTAGCCAATTAAACTTTAGGTTTGACCGTATTGTCCCCATACCAGATAGTGAGAGTTATGAAGATGGGGGAGAGTTGAGGTCTTAAAAAATTTGTGAGATTCCACCCAAAACAACCTTTATAAAAAAGGTTGTTTTGTTTGTTTTAAAAAAGTTTGCTTATATTATATATTTTTGGTAGTATATATGATATATGTCTTACATCAAAACAAAAGAAGAAATAGAATATCTCAAAACTGGAGGTAAAATTTTGGGTGAAATATTGGACAAATTAGCCAAAATGTCCGTAGTTAGAGTATCTGCCTATGAAGTGGACAAAGAAGCTGAGAGAATGATTGTAGAGGCTGGTGGGCGTCCTGCGTTCAAAGGTTATCGTACTAGAAGAAGTGATCCTCCTTTCCCTTCGACTATTTGTGCTTCTCTAAATGAAGAGGTCGTTCATGGTATTGCCACTAAGGATAAAATCCTCAAAGATGGTGATATTTTTAGTATTGATATTGGTATGCAATACCCGCTAAATTGTGGTCTGGGCAAAGGTGGAAATGGATTTTTTACTGACACGGCTATTACAGTTTTGATTGGCAATGTAGCTGAAAAAACTAAACAATTGGTAAATGTTACCAAAAAATCATTAGAACTCGCGATTGAAAAATGTTTTATTGGTAATTCTATTGCTGATATTGGTAGAGTAGTAGAAGATTATATAGATCCTCAAGGTTATGGTATTGTACGAGATTTGGTTGGGCATGGTGTGGGGCACGAAGTCCATGAAGAACCACGCGTGCCAAATTATTATGATAAAGATTTGGAAAGTTGGAAAATAGAGGAAGACGCTGTCATTGCTATTGAGCCAATGATTACGATGGGAGATTACAATGTAGAGACAGCCGAAGATGGTTGGAGTATATCTACTGTTGACAAGAGTTTGAGTGCTCATTTTGAACATACTATAGTTATCACTAAGGATGGACCTTTGGTGGTGACTAGAAGGCCTTCTGAGTTAGTCTAAAAAATAAACTTGTTAAAGTATGAACATTTTAGGGGTAGATTATGGTAAAAATAAAATTGGCTTAGCTTGGTTGCAAACTGGTCTTGATATTATTTTGCCTTTTGGTTTAATAGAAGAAAAGACTAGACAAAGGCAACTCGAAAAATTAGCCAAGATTATCAAAGAAGAAAATATTGATAAGATAATTTTTGGTTTTCCACTTACTTTGGAAGATATGAGTGAAAATCAAAATACTAAACGGATAAAATTATTTGCAGAGGATTTGTACAAATTAACCAAAAAAGAATTTCAATTTGCTGATGAGCGTCTAACCACTGCAGAAGCTAGATCTATGGATGGTGATGCGACACTTGATGAAAAAGCAGCGATGTTGATATTGAAAACTTATTTAGACAATTAGTTTTATTTAGTAACTTTATTATTTTGAAACTGTAATAATAAGTGTATAAATAGTTCATAAAGTTCATAAAGTTTGTAAAGTTAAAAGTTTTTCATTTATGAAGTTTGATAAATTTGAGGATATATTAGCTTGGAGAAAAGCTGGTGAACTTACAACTCAAATTTATAGTATATTTAGAAATAGCAAAGATTATGGATTTTCAGATCAAATTAGGAGAGCTAGTGTTTCAATAATGAATAATATTGCCGAAGGATTTGAAAGACAGTCAAACAAAGAATTTTCTAAATTTCTGTTTATTGCTAAAGGTTCATGTGGAGAAGTAAGATCAATGTTGTATTTAAGTCTAAAGTTAAGTTATGTTACTAATTTACAGTTCAAAAATTTGTATGCAATTTCATTAGAGATTTCTAAGATGTTGTCAGGACTTATCAAGACTTTATAAACTTTCAACTTTATGAACTTTAAAAACTTTAAGAACTTTTAACTCATGAATATGTTAGCTATAGTTTTGAGTAGAAAAGACTTCCGTGATTATGATCAGATAATTTCTGTCTATACACAAGAAAAAGGTAAAATGAGTTTGTTGGTTCGTGGTGTCAAAAAAATTGTTAGCAAAAATTCAGCTTATTTGGAACCATTTTCTATTGTTAATATTACCGTGGAAAAAGGTAAAGAAGTAGATTATTTGACTAGAGTACAATCAGAAAATTATTTGTGTGGTATTAGAGAAAATTTACAAAAAAGTTTGGTGGCAACATACATTGTTTCTCTTGTTGATAAACTTTTTTCGGAAGGTGAAGTAGATAATAAATTTTTTAGTTTTTTACAAAATTTTTTGGTATATTTGGATTCTCTCAAAGATTTGAATGACAAAATGGCAGTTTTTATTTTGGATGTTTTTGCCGTGAATTTGTTATCTTTTTTTGGTTTCAAGTTGAGTAGTGATGAAAAAATAATAAATAGTGAATTTTTGACTTATATCCAAGTTTTTGAATCCGCCCACAGCCCAAGGCGTGCACGGCAAGGCGGACAGGGTTTAATTTCTAGTAGTCTACTACAAAATGATCCATTTGATACTTCGTCATCTTGTCGCGAGGTAGTTTATAAAGGGGATTTATCTGAAATTTTTTCATTGAATTTTGAGGTAGACTTAGCCAAAAAAATACATAAAGTAGTATATAATTTTTTGGTGCATTATACTGAAAGAAAGATTGTTGATTGGGCCAAAACTTGCGTTGTTTAGATTCTCGTTGTAATATAATTATATCCTAAATTTAGGAATTTTAAATTTTGAATTTTAAAACAATTTCAAATTTGTAAATGAACCAATTTTTAAAATTTAATCATTAAAAATTGTTTCAAAATTCAAAATTAAAAATTTAAAATTAAGGTGTATGTTCATAAAAAATATTTCGCAACAAGTAGGTCAAGAGGTAGAAATAAAAGCTTGGGTTTACAACAAGCGTTCTTCTGGTTCTTTGACTTTTTTGGAACTTCGCGATGGTACTGGCTTTGTCCAAGCTGTAGTTGCCAAAAATTCTGTAACTGAACAGGTTTGGGAAATGGCCGAAAAAATTACTCAAGAGTCGTCAGTAATTTTGCAGGGTATTGTGAGTAAACACCCAAAACAAGAAGATGTTTATGAGCTTCAAGTGAATAATTTGTCAATAATAAATTTGTCTGTTGATTATCCAATCTCCAACAAAGAACATGGTCCAGAATTTTTGCTTGAGAATCGTCACTTGTGGTTAAGATCAAAAAAACAATGGGCGATTTTGCATATTCGTGATATGGTAGAGACGGCTATCAATGAATATTTGCATAGTGTAAATTTTATTCGTACTGATTCACCAATTTTTACACCAAATGCTTGTGAAGGTACTACCACACTCTTTTCTGTACCTTATTTTGATTTAGGTGAAGCTTTTCTTTCTCAGTCTGGTCAGTTGTATATTGAAGCGGCGATTGCCAGTGTTGGTCGTTGCTATGATTTTGGGCCAGTATTTCGGGCTGAGAAATCTGTGACCAAAAGGCATTTGACCGAATTTTGGATGATGGATGCTGAAGCGGCTTTTGTGGAACATGAAGAAAATTTGGCTATTCAAGAAGGTCTAGTCAAAGCAATTGTCAAAAAATGTTTGGATAATTGTACCCAAGAATTTGTAATTTTGGAGAGAAATACAGAAACTTTGAAAAAAGTTTTGGAAAAGCCGTTTGTTCGTTATACTTATGACGATGCTATTATCAAATTAAATGAATTAGGTAGTGATATCAAACATGGTGAAGATTTGGGTAATGATGATGAAGGACTACTAACCAAAGATAGTGATGTACCAGTATTTATTGAAAAATGGCCAAAAGCTATCAAACCATTTTATATGAAGATTGACCCTGAAAATTCTGCTAGAGTTTTGAATGATGATCTTATTGGTATTGAAGGCTCTGGTGAATTGATTGGTGGTTCACAGCGTGAAGACAATTTTGATTTATTGTTAGAAAGAATAAGAGAAGAACATCTTCCAGAAGCAGAATATTCTTGGTACACAGATTTGCGCAAATATGGCTCAGTACCACACTCTGGTTTTGGTATTGGTGTAGAGCGAGCAGTACGCTGGATGGCTGGTATTGAGCATATTAGAGAGTGTATTCCTTTTCCTAGAATGGTTAACCGTTTGAAACCATAGTTGTTTGTATTTTTGTTTATTCTAGTTAAGAGACGTCCTTTTGAAAATAGGGACGTTTTGAATTTTTAATTTAGGAATTTTAAATTTTAAAACAATGAATTAATGTCTAAATTTTAAAATTTAAAATTACTAAATTCCTAAATTATCTCGGTGTGGATATTGTCTATGCCAAAGATTTTTCTTTATTTTCATTTTGTGTTATAATAAAAACAAATATTATAAACGGCTAACAAAAAAACATGAGTCGTTTTGTCTTGGCACAAATAAGCCGATTAAAAGGCTTTGCTAAAAAAATTTTACCACAAAGATTATCCCAGAATCACTATCGGGTATTTTTTGTATTTTTGATAGTTTTATTTTTTGTTTTTTTTACCCAATTTGTGCACGCTGCTGGAGGAGGAGTTGCTGAGTGGTTTGTACAAGCTGTTGCTAGTATATTATTGACGATTGCTCAAGTGGCTATTGCTTTGACAATTTTCTTCTTACGATATTTCATTACTCTTGCTAGTTATAATGACTATATCAATGTAAATGTAGTCAAGCTTGGTTGGGTGATGGTGCGTGATGTGGCAAATATGTTTTTTGTGGTATCTTTGTTAGTAATTGCTTTTGCCACTATTTTGGGTATAGAAAAATTTGAATGGAAAAAGAGTTTGGTAAAATTAGTTATAATGGCTATACTTATCAATTTTAGTAATTTGATTGCCCAGTTAATTATTGATGTTGCTCACGTCTTTACTATTACATTTTTGAATGCTGTGTCGGCTAGTGCTGGTGGAAATCTTATCAATATGTTTAGTATGGATCAAATATCTAAGACAATTGCTTCAGGACAACCTAGTGAAAATGTCCAAGGTTTTACCTTGTCTATTTTGGCTGCTTCCGTTTTGTCTCTTATTTTTGCCTTGGGGACGGCTTTTACCATAGGTTCTTATGCTATTATAATGGCTCTGCGGGTTGTTGTCTTGTGGGCATTGATTATTTTGTCTCCTTTGGCTTATTTATTCTCAGCTTTACCAAAAGGTGAAAAATATGCTAGCAAGTGGTGGTCTGAATTCACTAGTCATGTCATAGTGGCGCCAGTGATGGTTTTCTTCATGTGGTTGTCATTTGCCACACTGGGTACAGGTCAAATAATGAGTGAAATACAACAAGGTAGTACTATAAGTCTTGAACAAAGTCAAGGTAGTGATGCTTTGTCTGCTTCTTTGGCTTCTATTTCTACTTGGCAAAATATGGCTAATTATATATTAGCTATGATTTTTTTGTTGATTGGTCTAAAAATTACCAAAGAGACAGGAGCTAGTGGTGCTGGTTTGGCAGGTGCTGCTGAAAATTTTATCAAAAAAACTGCTACTGTCGCGAGTGGCTATGCTACAGCTAGGATGTTGCTTTCAAAAGGGACTGATCAGAGTAAATCTTTGGTAGGTAAGGCTGGCAAAGGAGTTAGTAATTATCTTTATAAGAAGACAGGTCTTAAAAAACTTAAAAATAGAATAAATGCTGGCTGGCAAAATAGGCGTACTAATAGGATAGAAGCTGCCTCTCAAAAAGCTAAAAAAAGAGAGGAAGAGATAGAAAAGACTACAAATCCTTTCAAAAAAGCTGGTTTAATGTTTAAAGCGATGCTGTTACAACCTGTTGAAAGAGCTGATAAACAAGCTGAATATTATGAAAGAGAAGCCAAACACCACAAAGATAGAGCTGAAGAAAGTGTTTCTGCTAGTGATACACCAGCCGGTAAAAGTGAACAAAGAGCCTATCAAAAATTACAAGTTGTTTTGAAAACTAAAGAAGGCAAAAAACTATTGAAAGAAAACCAATATGAAGCACAAATTAATGCTGTCAATGAGATTGTAGATATTAAAGTTGATGAAAAACTTGCAGAGAAACACCCAGAACGAGCACAAGGAATAGCTCAGGCTAATGGAGATTATGCAAAAGAAGTTAAAGAAATAAATGGTTATACTAGATATAGTAAGGATTTAAAAAAACAAGCTGGACAAAATGGAGCAGATCTTGATAAATTGAACGGTGATGAATTAGCCAAGGCTATAGAGAAGGCTAAATCTGATTTGTTGACTAAAGCGTTGGACAAGCATGATGTAGCAGTTTCTAATATAGATGTTCTTCATCCTATTGAAGCTAATGAAAGAGAAGAAGCCAAAGCGGAAGTCTTACAAACTAAAAATAATGAAATTTTGGATTATGTCGCCGAAAAAATGTCAGCAGGTGATAAGGTTGAAAAAGACAAACAGAGAAGAATTTTGGGGAGAGAGCACACTGCTTCTAGTCTTTATGCTGAAGCTGGGGTTTTAAGTAAAGGAAAAGGAAAAGCTGCCGAAGCTTCTAGTAAGGCTGAAGAGATAGGTGTGGATAATACTAGAGCTAGGGAAATCAAAATTGCAGAAGCTCGTGATCAAGTGCGTATGGATAAGGGTGGTACAGCAGTCCACTATCAACAGACTCTTGACAAACATACTAAGGCTAGAGACGAAGAATATAATGGTTTAAATTATCGTGAAATAACCAAACAAGCCCAAAACCTTGCTAAAAAAATAAATGAAAGTCTGAATGATGGGAAAACTGTTTCACCAGAAAGTTACATGCAATTGTCATCAATCTTGTCAGCTGCCCATAAACAAAGTGCAGAAGCGGGTGATGCTGCTCTTAATGGTATTTTGAAGTCTGTAGGTTTTAAGCAAGAAGAAATAGATGGAGTAGGAACAGATGATTTGTTGGGTAAACAACGCCTTCTATTTTCGGCTCTTTCTGGAAAAAAGATTGAGCCAGGAAATCAAGAAGATGTTTTGAATGCTTTTGAAGGGATGAAAGAAAAATTTGGTGGTGAGGATAAATTTCAAGCTATGCTTAAAAATCTAGACACTGCTATAAAAGCTGCTGGTTCTGATGGTTTGTTGCATCAGGTAGGACTTTTGAATGATAGACAATTGGACGGAAATGGCAGAGTAAAAATACGTCTGGAGACAGACAAAAAAGAATTTAGAGAAAAAAGAGATTATGTTGCTACAAGACAAAACCTTACAAAGCTTACTAGTGTAGGAGGTTTTGTGTCAAAAAAGGACGGTAAATTTTCCTTGGATGGACGCTCAATGACACAGATGATAGGTGTTTTGAAAAGTGCTAAATCAAATACTCACTTTACGTCTGCTTTTTTAGATGAAATGGAAAAACTGCGTCGTGATGATAAAGAAGGTTTTGAAAATTTGCTCAAGGCTTTGCCAGAGGACGCTAGAAATGGTATAGGAAAACAACTCAGTCCCTCCTCATCTTCTCCTACTGCACCGCCACAAGTTGCTCGACCAGCTCCTAGTGGAAAACCAGTACCTCCAAAAGGAAGTGGTCCAAAAAGATCAATGGAAGACGCCTTCAAAGATAAAAAATAATTTATGCAATTTTACCCTATCAAAAATTCATCAGAAGAAGAATTAGAGACTTTGAATGAAAAATTCAATGAATTTTTTGCTGATCCAGAAAAAAGAGATGAAATGTGGTCTGAATTGAAACAGTCTATACAGAGTTTGTCTTATGAAGACATCTTTAATTATAATAGAAGCTATACGTATTGGTTTGCTCTCCTTGCTTTGAAAAGAATAAATTATTTGGAAATAGATGATTTTGTCTTTGTTGTGTCTCGTATTTTATTTTTCTTAGCACTTTATAATAACGTAGATGTTTTGGATATGCTTGTAGAGTATTTACACCTAAGAGCACTTGATGATTCTGATATACAAATGAAGTATCAAAAAATAAAAGAAGCCATATTCAATTCTAACGAAATTATTTACTATACAAAAGAAGGAAATGCTTACAAAGTAAAAGATTTTGTTTTAGACATGAAACAAATAAATGACAAAAAAGATGATTTGTTTATGGTCAATGTGCTTTCAAATTTAAGTGCTCATGTCAGTGTTTTTATTCAAGAAGAAGATTTGGATGCTGATGAAAAACTTGTTGTTGTGATTGTAAAATCTGTGATGGATTTTTTGATAGGTGTAGAAAAAGATACTATCTGGTATATGATAGACGGTATATACTATCCAACTCAGTATCTAGAGCCAGAAGAACAAAAAAAACTTATGGCGTCAGATGATATAGTAGTAGAGCCTGCAGAAGAACTTATTAATACTGAAAAACTAACCGTGACATCGCAACCTCTTCATACAGAAAAAATACCAACAAATTACCAATCTCTCAAATCCCTCCTCGAACAACAATTTTCTTATGATGAAAGTGGAGAGCTGTCACCTATAGAAGAAGTACTAGATAGATTGACGCAATTAGCAGAAGAAAATAACGACGAAAGTATAGAAGAGTTGTATATGTTTGATGAAAATCAAGGAAAATTTGTTTGGAACGAAGATTTATTAAATCAAAAATAATATGTCTGATACAAAACAACAAACAATTTTAGTGAAGAAAGCTGATGGTACGAAAGTACGGGTGTCTTTGGCTGAATTCAAAAAAATGCGTACGGTGGAACGAGGAACCCTCCCATTAGGCGGGCAAATGGGGAATGGGGAAAAAGAAATGGCAAATTTCAAAGACCAAATTTCAAATCAAATTCAAATGACAAATGTAAAAAGTAATGTAATTGAAAAACAAGAAGAAAAACCAACAACAGAAAATGTTTTGATGGTAGAGACACCTCATGAATTGGCGACTACTACGCCAGTCACAGACATTTTTAGGGATGAGGTGGCAGCTAATTTTGAATGGGATGAAAGAGACAACAAATCTTTGCTTGAAGAAGACAATGCTGAAGTAAACAAATTAAAAGCAGAAGGCTCGGTATATGTTGGTGGTCATGATCTGCAAGAACATATCAAAATGTTAAGTATGGATTTTGATGAAGATTTGAAAAATAGAGCTAAGTCTTTGCTTATTTCTTGGAAAAAGGGTATTAGAAATGATCATCAATTTTTGGATTATGCTACCAGAGATGCCAACCACGGTGGTTTGGGATTGGATAGTGAACAGGCTAATCGTCTTTTGCAAAGTAGCAAAAGCTCCAAGAATAATTTGGAAAATTTGTTTGATATAGTATTTGAAAAAAAGAAAAAGTTGTTCAATCAAAAAGAAGACATTTTAAAAGAAAATAAATATATTTTACCAAAAGATCTTTTCAAAGAAGAGGAAAAACCAAAATTGATAATTCCAGAAGAAAAAAAATCAAACAACAAATTGATTACAGATTTTTCTAAACCATTTTTACATTCTGCTCCTAATTCTGTTGTCTATGATGTAACTCCTCCAGAACAGTTTGAAAATAAGACTGTCGGACCAAGGCAAGAGGCAGCCAGTTTTTCTCTGATAGATTATCGTCGTCTATCTCGAGATCCGAAAAAGTCTGCAGATATGTTGTTGTCTAAGTTTGTTGGGTGGAAAGAAGATTCATTTTTGTTGTTTCTAGATACCTTGAACGGTTGGCAAGAAAGTCCTCTATATCAGATGTATGTGGGTACTACTGTAGAAGCTATCAATAATAAAATGACAATAGCTCAAGTTTTGGAGACTAAAGATATCAATTTTTTCTTGACTTTGGGAGAATATGAAAGTCTAATAGAAGTAAATAGCAAATTAAATAATTAAATAGTTTTATGCAACAGTTCGTCGTTCCACAATTTATTGATGTTGAAGACAAAATTATCGGTCCGATTACTACTAGACAATTTTTGATTATGCTTGTGGCTGGTATTTTAATATTTTTGTTTTATCGTTTTGGTGATTTTACTTTGTTTATTGCTAGTTTGGTTATTTTAGGTGGTACAGCCTTGATTTTTAGTTTTGTGAAGATCAATGGTCAACCTTTTCATTATTTTATTTTGAATATTACCCAATCTATCAAAAAGCCATCATTACGTATTTGGCACAAACATTATAAAAAAAAGGAATTAGATATTTTACGCAATATTAGACCAATGGTACCAGAGTTGCTTATGCCAAGAAAACAAGTCAAAAGAAAACATATTAGAGATTTGGCACTACTTGTCAATACTGGGGGTTTTTATAATCCGGAAAATGATTTATAATATAACAGACTAAACATTTCAGATATTTGTAGAAAAATATTTATCAATTTATGAAAAATAAAAAAGCTGTCAAAAAAAATGCTAGCAAACCGAACACCCAAACTTATTTGGATATCACGGAAGTTAGAGATGGTGTAGTTGTCCTAAGAGATGGTACTATTCGGGCTGTACTTATTACTTCTAGTGTTAATTTTGCCTTGAAATCAGAAGACGAACAGAATTCTACTATCTCGGCTTATGTTGGTTTTTTGAATTCCTTGGATTTTCCAGTTCAGATTTGTGTTCAATCTCGACGTTTGCAAATCAAACCTTATTTGAAAAAATTAATAGCACGCGAAAAAGTACAGAGCAATGAATTGTTACGTGTCCAAACTGCCGACTATCGATCATTTATTGAAGAATTGGTGGATATTGGTAAGATTATGACAAAAAAATATTATGTGATTGTCCCTTTTGACCCACTTTCAAACAAGAAAAAAAGTTTTTGGGCAAGATTCAAAGAAGTTTTGAAACCAGCTCTTTCTCTTCATCTCAAAGATGAAAGATTCAGACAACGCAAAGAAGATCTTGATTTGCGTGTGCGACAAGTGTCAGCTGGACTAGAGGGTATTGGTTTGCAAGTTGCTCAATTGGATACTCAATCTTTGATTGAACTTTATTATAATACTTATAATCCAGATATTTCTTTTGCTGAACAGTTGGGTGATATTGATAAACTTCAAATAGAAGAAGTATAGTTATTAAATTCCAAATTACAAAATCCAAATTCCAAATTTTTTACATTTATATTTTGAATTTTAGTTGACATTTGAGCTTTGAAATTTGTAATTATTATTAACAATCAAATTAACTAATTTATGCCTTTTAGACCAATCAACAATAGAAATTCTAGGAACAACTTTACTGACGAAGAAAAAGAAAATGAAGAAAAGAAGAAAATAAAAGAAGATATTATAACTCTTGAAGAAGAGCGTGTTTATCGTGAAGGTACGGTGACAATACGCGATCTTATTGCGCCGTCGGCTTTCAAAGTTGAATCAAACTTTTTGCAATTGGGTGATACTTTTTTGCGTACTATCTTTGTTACTAGTTATCCAAGATATATTAGTGTTGGTTGGAATGCTAGTATACTCAATTTGAATTTGAGTATGGATGTTAGTATGTTTTTTTATCCGGTCAATGCTGCAGTAATATTGAAACAATTAAAGAATAAAGTAGGTGCATTGCAAGCTCAACTATCTTCTGATGCCGAAAAAGGCGCAGCTCGTGATCCACTTCGTGAAACAGCTTTGCGTGATATTGAGTCACTGCGTGATGATTTGACCCAAGGTACTGAACATTTTTTTCAATTTGCTTTTTATATTACACTTTATGCTTCAAGTAAAGATGAACTAGAGAAGAGTACTGATGATATTCACAATATTTTTGGTTCCAAATTAATATATAGTAAGCATGTTTTATTTCAAGCTGAACAAGGCTTCAATTCTACTATGCCAATTGGTATTGATGAATTAGTAGTTTCTTTCAACATGAATTCTTCACCTATTGCAGCTTCTTTTCCTTTCATTTCTTCGGAGTTGACCAGTGATGATGGTATTTTGTATGGTATCAATAGACACAATAACAGTTTGGTTTTGTTTGATAGATTTTCTCTACAAAATGCCAATATGGTAGTCTTTGCTACTTCTGGTGCTGGCAAATCTTATGCTGTAAAACTAGAAATTCTGCGAAGTTTGATGCTTGGCGTGGATGTCATTGTAATTGATCCAGAAATGGAGTATGCCCATCTTTCAGAAGCTGTAAGTGGTACTTATGTTAATATTTCTTTGGCCTCGGAGAGTAAGGTCAATCCTTTTGATTTACCTCGTCCAGTAGGACAACAAGTCTCTACAGAAGATATTATTCGTAGTGCTGTCATTACTCTCAAGGGTCTTTTGCGTATTATGCTTGGCAATTTGACTTCTACTGAAGATTCTATTTTGGATAGAGCTTTGCTTGAGACATATGCCAAAAAAGATATTACTATCAATAGTGATTTATCCACAGTTGAGCCTCCTGTCATGCAGGATTTAGTAGATATTTTGTCTGGTATGGATGGTGCTGACAATTTGGTTATTAGACTAAAAAAATATACTGATGGTACATTTGCTGGTTTGTTCAATTCTCCAACCAATGTCAATACTAGTAATCAATTAGTGATATTTAGTGTGCGTGATTTGGAAGATGAATTGCGACCTATGGCTATTTATACTTTGGTAAACTATATTTGGAATATTGTTCGTTCTGAAAGAAAAAAACGTTTGTTGATGATTGATGAAGCTTGGTGGCTAATGATGCATGAAGATAGTGCCAGATTTATGTATGCTCTTGTCAAACGTTGTCGTAAATATTTTTTGGGTGTGACTACTATTACCCAAGATGTCAACGACTTTTTGCGTTCACCTTATGGACAGGCGATTGTCAACAACTCATCAATGCAACTTTTACTCAAACAATCTCCTTCGGCAATTGATACTATTCAGAAGACTTTTATGTTGACTGAAGGTGAAAAATATTTACTTTTAGATAGTCCTGTTGGACAAGGAATATTCTTTGCTGGCAACAAACATGTAGCTATCCAAATTGTGGCTTCTTATACAGAAGATCAATTGGTTACTTCCAATCCCCAACAACTTATGGATATTGAAAGAGCTAAAAAAGAATTTCAAGATCAAATGGACCAAAATCAAGAACAAAAAATTTAGTTAATCCGCCCAAGGCGGACAAGGTTTAAAATATTTTTTTATGTTTACAATGAGACAAAAAATTTTTATAATTTCTGGAATTGTAGTTGCTGTTATTCTTATTGTTGTTTTGTCCTTAATCTATATTAAACCAAAAAATAATAATACAACTAATACTACGTCAACAACGGTAATTATAGATGAAAATATAATTGATTCTAATAATCCAAATATAATTTTGAATCCTATCAATAATCAAAATAATCAGATTATTAGCAAACCAGATGGCACACCAGAAGAGTTGTTTGTCAAACAAATGGCCAGAATTTTTGTAGAAAGATTTTTTACCTATTCCAATCAAAATAAAAATATTAATATTGAAGAATTGAAAGATAGTGTTACAGCGTCTATGTTGACTTGGATGAACTCCCAAGCACCAGAAGCTAGTGTACAATATAGTGGAGTTACTACTCATGTAATTAGTTCATCATTGAGTGATTTTAACAAAAATATTGGTACAGCCAAGGTAACAATTGATGCTGAACAGCTTATTTCCAAAGATGTAAATGGTATTTTTGAACAAATAAAAGAACAGAAAAAATTTGAAATAGATTTTCAATTAGTTGGTGTTGATTGGAAAGTATCAGGTGTCTGGGACAGGACATAATTTATTAAATTATATATATGTCTTTTGGAGGATTGATAAATTATTTTAAAGATATATTTTTTCCAGTAAGTTGTCTAAACTGTAACAAAGAAGGTAGTTTTGTATGTGAAGAATGTTTACAAACACTAGATTTGTCTGGTGTTTTTTGTTGTCCGACTTGTCACAAAGAGACAAAAAATGGAGAATATTGTAATAATTGCGAGACAACTTTTATTGCAAGACATATAGCAGTTACCAAATATGATGAAAAAACTTTGATAGGAGAGATAATACATAGTTTCAAGTATCAATATGTGGAAGAATTACAAATAGCTATTACTAAGATGTTAGAATTTTTTTTGTCTCATTATGAATTAAAAGATATTGATGTAATAACTTTTGTACCATTGCATCATAGACGTTATGTGGAGCGTGGTTTCAATCAAGCTGAAAAGATAGCTTTGGTTATTGGAAAAATTTTGGACAAACCTACAGAAAATTTACTTAAGCGTGTGCGCTATACTGAGCCACAGGCTAAATTTAAACGTCAGGAAAGGCTTACAAATTTGCAAGATGCCTTTGCTTTTGATAATAAAAATGTTTTTGTCGGTAAAAATATTTTATTGGTCGATGATGTCTTTACTACTGGTTCTACAATACAAGAGTGTGCCAAAGTTTTGAAAAATAGTGGAGTAGAGAAGGTGATAGGTTTTAGTTTAGCGAGAGGATAAAATAAATTTGTAAAGTTAAAAATAAAAAATGACAAATTTCAAAGCTAAAATTTCAAATCAATTGCAAATAATTAAATGACATTTTTTTGACATTAATATTTTTGATTTGTTTTTTTTATTTAATTATGTTTGATATTTATTTCTTTTCCGCAATCTTCAAAAAGAAAATTATAAGCAAAAATGCGGTTAGTGCCATGATAGGTATGGTCACATAGCCAAATTCAAAAACATAGAGTTTGGTACAAGATATTGCTACGGGATTACTGCTACAAAGGAATAGTCCTTTTCCTCCATAATACAGATAATTTTGGTACAATGAAATTATAGTTCCTATAATAGAAAGTACTAGAGAGTAAGATATAGAGTTTTTGAATTCTTTTTTGAAATAAGCCATACCCAAGATTATAGCTTGTGGATAGATAAAGATTCTTTGCCACCAACAGAGTGAACAAGGTTCAAAACCAACTATCTCTGAATAATAAAGACTAAACAGAGTAGAAAATAAAGCGACTAGCCAAGCAAATAGCAAACCATTTTTTTGAAAAAATGGTTTTATTTTATCTTGACCTTTTGTCAGCCAGAAGTATAGTATAGCTAATACTAGAAATAAATCGGCAAATACAGTACCCAAGGCTAGAAGTTTGTTTATTATTTCAATCATATATTATTTTGGTAATTCACAAGAAGTCTTATCGGCCAATTCTTGCAATTCTATTTTGCCTGATTGTCTGCTACCATCAGCAAAGATCCAAGTTGGGTAGCCTTCAATTTTTTGGTTGGTACAAACAGGTAATTGTCCATTGCTATCAGCAGTTGAACATTCTACATAAGGGAGATATTTAGCAGATTTGCCAAATTCTGCTTTTTGTTCTTTGCAATGAGGGCACCAAAAAGCACCATAAAATGTTGCTCCTTGTTTTTGTAAACATTTGGCAAAATCATCTAGTTTTCCTGGCTGTTTGTCTGAAGAAATAAGAAAGTATATAATAGCAATAAATATTATCCCAATAATTGGGATAATTGTAAATGATGTAAATTTATTTTTTTTCATGTTTGTCATTAAAAATTACTTATGTATTATAAATGGTAATTTCTTTTTAGTCAAACTAAAAAAGGCTATATTTATGTAATTATTCAAGTTGACAATATCATATTTTTGGTATACAATATTTACGTTTTAGAGGTAATTTATAGGGAGAGATGGCTGAGTGGTCGATAGCAACAGTTTACTAAACTGTCGTCCCTGAAAGGGGACCCAGGGTTCGAATCCCTGTCTCTCCGCCTGCGCCTCGCTGTAGCTCGGCTTCGGCGGATAAATCCGCACGTGTTATATTATAAAGTAAGGAGAGGTGCCTGAGAGGCCTATAGGAGCACACTGCTAATGTGTTGTCTGGATAAAACCGGACCGCGGGTTCGAATCCCGCCTTCTCCGCCTACGCCTCGCTGTAGCTCGGCTTCGGCGGATAAATCCGTACGAAGACGAGCAAAAGCGGGTTGTTATATAATGATTTACATTTGACAATTGTCAATTAACTGTGAAAGTTAAAGGCCAATTGTCAACTGTCAAAAGTTGATATGGAGAGATGGCTGAGCGGTCTATGGCGGCGGTCTTGAAAACCGTTGAAGGGTCAAACCTTCCTAGGGTTCGAATCCCTATCTCTCCGCCAAAAAAGACAATTTTATATTAAGATTGTCTTTTTTTATTATGTTTACATCTTATTCAATAGATGGTATTATTTGTAATATAAAAAAGGTTAGAATATTATTTCTCAACCTTTATATTAAATAATTAACTCTAAAATATATGGATATTTTTGGTGACAATTTAAAGCGTTTGAAAGATATTCAAAAAATAGAAAATATCAACGATACTGAAATTGCAACTCTTTTGGAGCCGGTACAAACCAATTATAAGGAGTTGGATATTAATGGTAAAAAATATCCATCTTGGCGGATTGTTTATAATAGAGCACTTGGTCCTGGTAAAGGTGGTATTCGTTTTCATCCTGGAGTTAGTGAAGACGAAGTAAAATCTTTGGCTTTTTGGATGATGCTAAAAGATTCATTGGCAGATATTCCTTATGGTGGAGCTAAGGGTGGAGTTAAATTTGATCCTAAAAAAGTTGATGAGGCTGAGCTAGAAGAAATTAGTCGCAAATATATTGATGCTTTTTATGAATATCTTGGACAAGACAAAGATATTCCTGCCCCAGATGTTTACACCAATGGTCAAATTATGGCTTGGATGCTTGATGAATTTGAAAAAAAAGTTGGTCATCATGAACCTGGAATGATTACTGGTAAGCCTGTTGAACTTGGAGGAATTGAATTGCGCAGTGATGCTACGGCTCAGGGTGGATATTTAATTACTAAAGAAATGATTAGTAAATTTTTAGTTGATAAAAAGGATATGACTATTGCCGTTCAAGGTTTTGGTAATGCTGGTTTGTATATGGCCAAAAAATTGTATGAAGATGGATTGAAAATTGTAGCTGTTTCTGATAGTCAAGGTGGAATTTATGATAAAAACGGTTTTGATATCAATGCTTTGGCTGAATTTAAAAATGGTGGTCAAAGTGTTGTTGAATACACAGTGGGAAATAAAATTACCAATGCTGAATTGTTGGAACTGCCGGTTGATATTTTGATTTTGGCCGCTTTGGAGAACCAAATTACTAAAGATAATGCTGAAAAAATTCAAACAAATTATATTGTAGAATTGGCTAATGGTCCAATTAGTTATGATGCTGACAAAATATTAGCTGACAAAAAAAAGGTTATTGTCCCAGATATCTTAGCCAACTCTGGTGGTGTAATTGTAAGTTATTTTGAATGGGCACAAAATCGTACGGGACAAATTTTAGATGAAGAATATCTGCGTAATCTTTTGGATAAAAAAATGAAAACCAATTGGCAAAGAGTTTATGCTAAATATCAAGAAAAATCAGGTGAAATTACTTTGCGTCAAGCTGCTTATGCTATTGCTATAAACAGAATTTTATTAGCTCAAAAATTTCGTGGTAAAATAAAATAATGTAACATAAAAATACTATTTAGTAATTTAAAGGTGAAAAAATATTCAAAAGGATTGTAGTATTTTTTGGTAAAATTTTATGAAAATTAGATCTACAAAATTAGATAGTTATTTTTTGAAAAATAAAAATCCAGTTATAAGTTTTCTTATAATTTCTGATACTATCTTTACTGGTGCTGCAGGGCTTCTTGGTCCAATTTTTGCATTTTTTATTGTTGACTTTATTCAAGGTGGTAGCGTCGCTGTAGCAGGTCTAGCAGCTACTATTTATCTTTTTACAAAAAGTGTTTTTCAGATTCCTATTGCTTATCTTATTGACAGAATAAGGGGATAAAAAGATGATTTTTGGTTGATGTTTATATTTACAATTTTAATTGCTATTATTCCACTTTTTTACCTTATTATAAATACACCTTTGCAACTTTATATTGTCCAATTTATTCTTGGCTTATTTACCGCTTTTACTTTTCCAACTTATATGGCTATCTTTACTCGTCATATAGACAAGGCAAAAGAAGGTACAGAATGGGGTGTTTATTTTACATTGACAGATTTGACCAGTTCCGCTTTTACTGCTGTAGGTGGTTATATAGTGGCTGTTCAGGGTTTTCCTACTCTTATAGTTACTGTAGCTATTTTATCATTTATTGGAGCTTTATTACTTTTGCCAATAAAACCTTACATTAAGATGTCAGTTCGTCATAAAGTGAAATAAAATTTTCTTTTGAAGATATATTTGTATTGTTTACTATATTTGTTTTTTTTGTTATAATTTAGCTATATTATGAATAGCAAAAAAAATGATCATGGCTTTGCTATGATTTTGGAAAATATCAAAAATGACCCTCTGGAAGCTAAAGCTAGTGCTCTGAGTTCTAGTGATTTTAAGGATTGGGTAGAAGAGGGAAGTAGTGAGGGTAAATTAGCAGTAGATGTTGCTCAAAATGACTCTCATATTTTTGTGGTTACGACTATGGCCGGAGCTAGACCAGACAAAATAGAAGTTTTGGTACACAATGATCTTCTTACTATTCGTGGTACAAGGTGTTCTCCAATTGAAAATGAAAAGGATATAGATTATTATTATGAAGAATGTTTTTGGGGAGTATTCTCGCGTACTATAGTTTTGCCAGTTGATGTCAAAGGAGATTTGGCACATGCTAAATTCCAAAATGGTGTTTTGTTTGTATCAATTCCAAAACAACAAAAAGATAATAAAATTTCTATTGAGATAGTAGATGATTAAGTATTTATATAATTTATGAATTTTTTTAGTGATGGACATACTAAATTAGTTGCTTTTTCTTGGCGACGTATTTTGGTTATTGTTATTATATTTGTAGCCTTTTTTGCTATTTTATTGACTGGAACTTTTACTTATACTCATAGTTATAAGGATAAAGTATTACCTGGTGTTTATCTCGGTGGTGTACATATCGGTGGTATGGATAAAGTGTCTTTGTCTAGTTATTTGAAAAATATGAATAGCAAATTACTAAATGAAGGGATACATTTTAGTTTTTCTCTAGAAAATGAAAATAAAGATTTTGTACTTAATCCAACTGTCTTAAGTGGTGATAATGCCAGAGATTTGATTCAATTAGATATTGATAACGAAGTAAATAATCTGATAGCTTATCGCAAGAATAACAATTTTCTTTCTGATGCCGTTTCAGCTATTTTAGTAATGGTGAGTAAACCAAATTTGAGTTTAGGTCATGTCAAATTAGACAAGGATGAAATATTTGAACAAATACATATATATCTAAAAGGTTACATTACTGAACCGACTAATGCATTAATAAAAGTAAAATTTGTCAAGCCATTAGATTACGAAATAGTTTCCTCAACTCCAGGGTTTTCTTTTGATTATGATATGGTAAGTGGACAGATTTTGAGATCGTGGTCTAATTTGCAGGTTCCGTATATCAAAATTGTATCTGATGTAAAATTACCTGTTATAAATGAAGTGGATGTTTTGAAAGTAATTGGTCGCCTACAAAATGTTTTTGATGCTGGTCCTTTGACAATATCTTATATAGATCCTTATACAACTTTGAAGAAAACGTGGACTATCACGACTGGTATGATGTCTGATTGGTTAGAAATACAAAAAGATACTGATGGTAATTTATTTTTTGCTTTGAATACTGCCTCTACGACAGACTTTCTTATCAATGAAATTGGTTCAGAGGTAAATATTCAAGCTGAAGATGCCAAATTTCAAGTTGGAGAGAATGGCAAAGTTTCTGAATTTAGTGGTTCAAGGTCTGGTGTGACAGTAGATATAGAAGCAACATTGAGTTCTATCAATGAGGTTTTTGTAGGTAGGACATTGCTTGATGAAGGAATAATAAAAAATATTAATTTGATAAGTAAACAAACTGAACCAAAAGTAAAAACTGGAGAAGTAAATGAGCTTGGTATTTCAGAAATTTTAGGTGTAGGACATTCTAAATTTACAGGTAGTCCTTCCAATCGTATCAAAAATTTGAAACACGCTGTTTATGATAAATTAAACGGTTTACTTATTAAACCTGATGAAGATTTTTCTTTAGTTAACGCTTTGAAACCTTTTACTATTGCAGATGGATATTTACCAGAGTTAGTTATAAAAGGTGATGAAATAAAACCCGAAGTAGCTGGTGGTCTTTGTCAGGTAGGTACAACGATGTTTCGTGCTGCTATGAATTCTGGTTTGAAGATTACGCAAAGACGTAATCATTCTTTGGTT
>MNVC01000012.1 GCA_001871435.1 Candidatus Magasanikbacteria bacterium CG1_02_32_51 | reverse complement strand
TATTGAAACGAACAACAAAGTAACTACTACTGAAGATAAAATTATTCCTAACAAAGAACAGCAAACTTCTACATTAGTACAAGAGACAGTCACAACTAGCATACAAGCTATATCAGAAGAACACAAACAACTTCCCTACTCTGCGACAATTACAGTTAACCAAAAAAATTATACAGTAGATTTTGAAAAAGAAGGAACAATTTTGAAAGATTTGTTGGACAAATTACAGACCGAGAGTGACTTCACATTTTCTGGAATAAATTATTCTGGTCTGGGATTTTTTATTACTGAAATAAATGGTATCAAAAATGATAACAAACAAGGTAAATATTGGGTTTATTACCTAAACGGACAAAGCGCTCAAGCTGGAATATCTGTCCAAAAAATTAATTCAGGAGATAATATAAAATGGTCATATGAAAACAGTACTTTCTAAATTTTTATTTGTTACAGTAGTAACAATTGTCAGTCTATCAGCTTTTAATACAAGTTATGCTACAGAAAATACAAAATCAATAAATCTAAAAATAATAAACACTGATACTACTATTTTAGATCAACAAATTTATTTACCAGAATCATGTATTGTAACAAACTCCAATAATACTACTTCAACTTTTTCTGGTTTCAAAGCAATTTGTGCATTACAACAATCTTTAGAAAATAATCAAATCGATTCTTTTAAAGTTACTGATTGGGATTGGGGTTTTAGTCTTGACGCTATCAATGATATTGAAAATACTAGTGATTGGTCACAAAGTTGGATTTTAAAAAACAATAATAATGATGCTAATGTAGGCATTGCTGACTTAATTTTAGAAGACAACGACACTCTAACTTTAATATATGATTCTTGGCCTCAAAATATCCTAGATATTTATTCATCTACAACATACATGTATGCAAACGAAAGTATCAATATTGAATCTTTAATTTGGAATACAGATTCTTTTGTAACTAATACCACAGCTATAACTTTTTATATCAATGGCGAATCCGTAGAGACTAACAATGGTATTTTTACTTTTACACCTGAAAATACTGGTACTTATGAATTTTATGTAGATAGTACAAATGCTTTAGCAAGTAAAAAAATTAATATTTCTGTAATTGAACCAGAAATTTTAGCCACCACAACTATTCATTTAGAAATACAAACTTTTGATCAAGAATTATATAATGATGATTTTACAGTTACAGCATGCCCAAATGAGGAAAATAATACAGAAAACACTTTCAACATTTGGTGTGCTATAGAGCAATTATCTGAGCAACAAGGTTGGAGTTTATATTCTACTTGGGGTGATTTTGGTGTTACTTATGATATCAATGATTATAAAGGCAATGATTTTTCTGATGGTATGTGGTGGGGTTGGTATAGTGATTTAATACCTGGCGAAAGTGGTGTAAATGTTTATATTTTAAATGTAGATAAAGAAAAAGAAAATATTTTATTAGTTTATGGAATAGAACCAAGCAAATTGGTGATAAACAACACTAATCCCACAGTTAGTTCCACAATAGAGGTTGAATATCAAAAATTTGATTGGGGTGTTTATTCTTGGATTCCTAATGCCAGCTCCACTTTTATCATAAATAATGAAGAAATATTTGATGAAGATGGTATTTATGAATTAAATATTACAACTACCACACCTTACACAATCTATGCTCAAAAAAATGGTTTTATTACCAGTGAAACTATCACTATCACTCCCACTGGGCAAAATAAAGAAAATTCTACTACTACAACCACAGATACTAGCACTGAAAATCCAACTTCTGGTGGAAGTAGTTCAAACAATGAGATAAATCAAAATATTCCTCTGACCCAAAGTGAAATAAGTATTGCTGTAAATAAGATCTTAAACTATTTAAAAAATGAACAAAGTGCAGATGGTAAAATATCTGACCCAAATACGACCGATTGGATAATTATGTCTTTTGGTGCTAATGAACAATATGCCAAAGATATTAAAAAGGGTATTTTTTCTCTGATTGACTATGCTCAAAAACAAGAAATCACAAATACAACTGACAATAATATTTGTGCAGGTTTTGCCCGTCATAGTCTAGCTTTACTTGCTAGCGGTTCGGACATATCTGAAAAAATAAATCATCTAAACGACGAGATGCAATCAGACAAATGTTATTCTCCCACAAATAGTTCTTTTGGAGAAGAATATGGTTCTGGAACAAATGATGATGTCTTTGCCTTATTAGCTTTGTTAGGTAGTGACACAAATACTTCAGAACAAATTATTATTGATCTAATAAATAATATCAAAAACTCCCAAAACCAAACATCTGGTGGATTTTCTATAGGCTGGGGTGAGACCCCAGACGCCACAGGTGTTTCTATTAGTGCCCTTAAATATGCTCAAAAAAAAGGTGTCCCTGTTAATGAAACCATATACAATTCTGCTGAAAATTATTTAAAAAATACACAACTTGCAGATGGTGGTTGGGGGTTTGATAATTCTGACATTCTTACAACCAGTTGGGTTATGATGGGTATCAATGCTCTACAACAAACACAAACAGATTGGTTCAATGCCAATCACAAAAATCCATGGCAATTACTAGCAAATAATCTAACAAATGACGGCTCTTACAATACCACTTGGGAACCTATCAGTGTTGACTGGTTTGGTTTGAAACACGCAGTACCTTCACTACTAGGTAAAACTTGGCCAATAATTTTAGATCCAATTATTCAACCCACAAATAATGTTGGCGGTGGATCAATTGAAACAAACACCACCTCAACAAAAACCTCTACCGAAGAAATTGTGACATCAACTCCTGAAATAATTGATGATATTGCAACTTCAACTCAAAAACAAAAAATTGAAATTTTACCAATAATTTTGGAATTACCAGTAGAAAATATCCAAACCACAAATACACCAATCGCAGAAACAAAACTAACAAAACAAAGTTTAATTGCAAAAAACAATCTGGAACAAGTCCTTGGAGAAAAAACTGAAACTACTCCTAAAGATAAAATCATAGAAGAAGAAAAACAAAATATTCAAACTAACGAAACATTAGAAAAAACAAATGAAAAACAAGAAACACCACTCCCAACCAACAAAAAAGTTGCTCTTGCCCTAGGAGCTGGTACCCTACTCTATGGACTTTATCTACTTTTTAAAATGTTTGTCTAATATAATAAACACTGCTATAATATTTACACAACAAATCCTTAACTATTATAGGAGAGGAATGACGAAATGACCCGCCAGGTGGGCGGGAAATTTCGTTATCGCGTGACCAACGAATTTCATTGTTACACATTCCCTGCCTGCCGGCAGGCAGGAATTCGTCACTCCACTTAAAATCATATAACTTTATGAAAAATAAACACATCTATCTCATAATAGCTCTAATAATCGTCGGATTTACCCTCAGATTACTTCCACATCCTGCTAATTTTGCTCCTATTATGGCTCTAGCCCTCTTTTCCGGGCTTTATTTACCAAAGAGGCTCAATGTTATCATTCCAGTAGTAGCCATGCTTATAAGTGATATTTTCTTGGGATTTTACTCTCTACCAATTATGTTTAGTGTTTACGCTAGTTTTATCTTGGCAACTATACTAGGCACTTGGCTAAAAAAACACAAAAATCTAGGAAATGTAATTTTGACTACTTTTGCAGGCTCAGCTTTATTTTTCTTAGCTACCAATTTCTCTGTCTGGACTTTTGGTACTATGTACACCCACAATTTGCCTGGCCTAATGCAAAGTTACTATATGGCTCTACCATTTTTCCGTAATAGTTTGCTTGGTGATTTATTTTATGTGGGAATATTTGTCGGAGTAGCTGAGATGTCTATCAGATATTTACAATCTGAAAATACAGTTACAAATAAAATCTAGAAAATAAATTTATATCAAAAAATATCCTTGTGTAAAGGATATTTTGTTTTAAAAAAATGTTTTTGAAGATAGAACACAGATTTCCAAGATAACCAAAATTAACCATGATAATCATTTGTCCAAGTTTTTCTTCGAATTTCCGGCTTTTGTCCAAAATTTAATAACAAACCATATTCTATATTAGTAGCCCTCAAATAATTCAAGAGCTGAGCTTCATGTGCTTCACACAAAGATTCAGCTGCTTTTATTTCCAAAATAACTAAATCTTCTACGATTATATCAGCAAAATAAGACCCTACATGTTTATCAAAATAGTTTACTTCAATAGGTACTTGCCTTCTACCGTGTAAACCTTGTTTTTGTAATTCAAAAATTAGTGAATTTTCATATATTTTCTCCAAAAAACCAAAACCTAAAGTATTATAAACATTATAATAAGACTTTATTATTTTACTAGTTATATTATTTATTTCTACATCCTTCATAAAAAATCTTGGTATATCTTGGATATTATGGAAATCTGAGTTCTATAAACAAGTTATACTACAATAGAAACCAATCTTCCTTTCACATAAATAACTTTCTTTGGTTCTTTGCCTTCCAACCATTTCTTCACATTTTCCAAAGCCAAAACTTGAACCTTGATATCTTCTTCAGAAATTTCCACAGGCACTTCTAGACTATCACGAACTTTGCCATTTACTTGCACAACAACAGTAATAGTATCTTCTTTTATTTTTGCTTCGTCATACTCTGGCCATTTTTCTGTTGAGATACTATTTTTATTTCCAAAATTTTCCCAAAGTTCTTCGGCCATGTGGGGAGCAAATGGGGAAAGGAGTTTCAAAAAATCTTTTCTTACTTCGGAATCATTTTTAGAAAAATGTCGGGGATCTTTAGCTACAAAATTAATAAATTCCATCAATTTGGCAATAGCTGTATTGAATCTTAACAATGATAAATCTTCACCAACTTTCTTAATTGTTTTATGTAGTTCTTTGATAATATTATCTTCGTCCAATTCATACGTAATTTTATGAATTACAGTTGTAGAATATAACCATACACGTTCCAAAAATCTTCTCACACCTTTCACACCATTTTCATCCCAAGGTTTATCTTCTTCAAGAGGTCCCATAAACATTTCATACATACGCAAAGTATCTGCACCATAAACTTCTGTCACGTCTGTCGGATTTATCACATTTCCCCAGCGTTTACTCATCTTACGATTGTCTGGCCCCAAAATAAGACCTTGATGACGGTGCACTTTGAAAGGTTCATCAAAATCAATCAAACCTTCATCAAACAAAACTTTGGTAAAAAATCTAGAGTAAAGCAAATGTCCATTGACATGCTCTGGACCACCAAGATAAAAATCTACTGGCATCCATCTTTTCAAAGCTTCTGGACTAGCAAATTCATTTTCATTTTTTGGATCAAGATAACGATAATAGTACCAAGATGAACACATAAAGGTATCTAGTGTATCTACTTCTCTTTTCCATCCCTTACCATATTTTTCTTCCACACCTTCTTGAAAAGTTTGGGAATAAATAAGTGGAGATTGTCCGGTTGGCTTAAAATCCACATCTTCTGGAAGAAGGACAGGTAATTCTTTGAATTCTACTGGTTTTAGCTCCCCTGTTTCTTCATTACGAAGCATGGGAATTGGCGCTCCCCAAAATCTTTGACGAGAGACAGACCAATCACGAAGTTTGTATTGTACTTTTCTTTCACCAAGTTTATTTTCTTCTAAATATTCAATCATTTTTTCTTTGGCTTCTTCTGTTGTTAAGCCATTTAAAAAATCAGAATTTATAGCAACACCATAATCTGAAAAACAATTGTCACCTTTCAAAAATACCTCACACATGAATTTATGATTTTCAGATGTTATAGTATTTTGTAATTCATCTTTAGACACCCACATTATTCCATGTTTACCAATTTCAACTTCACTTGGTATCTTTGTTTCATCATTTAAAATAACATGATAAACCACATCATCCACCATCTGATTTTTGTTTTTGCCAAATCTAAAATGAAAACAAAATAAATGATCAAACAATTTTTTATAAATTTCAACATTGGTATAACCAGTTTCTTCCTGTACCTCTCTAATCATTGCTTCTTCAGGTGTTTCACCTTCATCAACCCCACCACCAACCAAAACATTATTATCTTTTTCTTTGATAACTAAAAATTTATTTGTCTTTGGATTTTCTAAAATACAAGTAACAGTTCTTCTGTTCAAAGTCTCTACACCTCCTTGAGGTGCATTTTTGCCAGTCAAAACAAAGTTAGGAGCGACAACTTCCTTTATAGGCAAACTATATTTCTTCGCAAATTCCCAGTCTCTCTCATCATGAGCCGGCACCGCCATAATAGCTCCAGTGCCATAAGAAGCAATTACATAATCAGCCACAAAAATTGGAATTTCTTCATTGGTAACAGGGTTAATAGCTTTGATACTTTGCAAATCAACACCAGTTTTTTCTTTTTGAATTTGTCTTTCAAGTTCTGTTTTTTTACTTGTCGCTTCAATATATTTTTCTACTTCTGACCAATTACTAATTTTATCTTTAAAATCTTGAATATATTTTCCTTCTGGAGCCAAAACCACATAGGTCACACCAAAAAGAGTATCTGGACGAGTAGTAAAAACACGAATTTTCAAATTACTATCTTTGATAGAAAAATTTACTTCTGCACCGCTAGATTTACCAATCCAATCTTTTTGTCTTTTTTTGGTTTCTTCTGGCCAGTCCAATTTATCAATATCTTGAAGTAATCTTTCAGCATAGTCTGTAATTTTGATATACCACTGTTCCATTTCTTTTTGGATGACAAGCGTATCACAGCGTTCACAATGTCCTTCTTTTACTTGATCATTGGCAAGAACTGTTTTACAACTGTCACACCAATTGACAGTCTGCATCTTACGATAAGCCAAACCACGTTTGTAAAATAACAAAAAAAACCATTGAGTAAATTTGTAATAATCAGAATTGTGACTGCCTACTTCCCTATCCCAGTCAACTGATATTCCCAAAGCTTTTATCTGTTTACGAAAATTATCAATAGCATTGTCTGTACTAATTTTAGGATGAACATTATTTTTTATAGCATAATTTTCAGCTGGCAGACCAAAACTATCCCAACCAATTACTTGTAAGACTTTCTTTCCAGTCATTCTCTGATAACGTGCAAAAATATCACAAGCTGTATAGCCTTCAGCATGACCCACATGCAAACCACTACCAGATGGATATGGTAATTGTGGTAAAATATAATATTTGTTTTCAGCAGTAGCGTCTTCTGGAGTTTTGAAAGTCTTATTATCTTCCCAATACTTTTGCCATTTTTTTTCTATTTCTTGAGGATTGTATTTATTCATAAATTTAATTTATTGTTCCTAAATAGTCCACAATTTTTTTACGTGAATAAAATATTCTAGTATTAATTGTATCAATTGATTCACCTAATTTATTAGCAATTTCGTTATTTGACAAACAATCATAAAATTTCATTTTCAAAACCAATTTTTGACTATCATTCAATAATTTAGAATCACCTTCTATCAAATCACGTACTTTACTAAGCTTCATAAAATATTCTAATTCTTGTTCTTGTTTATTATTTGTAGTGCCTTCTGTAGAAACAGATCTACTATCATCGTACTCATAAAGATTTCCTTTATTTTTATTATGACGAAAATAATCTATTGCAGTATTTCTTAATATTGTATATAACCAAGAAGAAAATCTTCTGTTATCAATATGTGGATAATCTTTAATATTATCAAATATTTTCAAAAAGGTATCCTGAATCAAATCAGCACAATCACTATCTTGAAGTTGATTGCCATAACGATGTTTCAACGTAGTAAAAAACTTAGGTTGATAATAATTAACAAGATATTCTGAAGTAGTTTTATCACCTGTTTGTAATTTATTGACAAAATCTTCGTCAATTGAAAAATTATTGTTAGAGTCTTTATCTAAATCTAATTCACCAACAGATTTTCCTTCGGATAGCATAATATATAAGTGATTTATAAGTAATTTACCATTGTAGTTTACAAAAAAAATGATAAAAAGGCAAGCCTTCAATTTTTATTGAAAAAAATATTTATAAATCAAACCTCAGTGTCAAGACTTTCAAAACCTTCTGGTACTGTGACAATTTCATATTCAATACCATCTTTATGTAACTTATCAATCTATCCTAATTCAGCTGGCCTAGTTTCATAAACCTTATTACCCTTAATATCAAAAGCTTTGACAACTCTAATAAAAGTTCTATCATCTTTTGATTTATAGGTTTCGTAAGCTGGTCTTTCTTCCATAAAATTTTATTTTAAAAAAATTAAACTATTTATAGTTTAATTCAATTCCAAAATAAAAACAATCCTATTCAAAGGATTATTTTTATATTTTATAAATTCTAGTGTTTTTATGATATATGCTTTTCAAGCATTTCTTTCAATCTTTCTTTTGGTACACCACCAACCATTTGATCAACTACTTCTCCACCTTTGAAAACCAAAAATGTAGGGATACTCATCACTTTGTAATGACCAGCAGTAACACTATTTTCATCAACATTCAATTTTCCAACTTTAGCTTTTCCAGCTGATTCTTCAGCAATTTGTTCAACTATTGGACCCATCATCTGACAAGGACCACACCAAGGAGCCCAAAAATCTACAAAAACAGGTAAATCTGATTTAAGTACTTCTGTTTCAAAATTTTGATCTGTTAAAATTACTTCTGACATATTATTTATTTTTAAAAAAATTAACTTTTACTAATATAGTATACAACTTTTTGACAATAGTGACAAGATGTGGACAAACATAGTCAAAAGTTCGTAAAATTTATAAAGTAACAAAGAACACTACACCACTGACCCATTGTTTCATTGTGGTTTTCAGTTTGTCAATACAACAATGGAACAATAGGACAATAAAAACCGAGACTTTCACCTCGATTTTTTCTTTTTTAAAGATGTTTTTTATACTTTAAAGAAACTGTATTTCACGTGCTTTTGTCTCTTCAGTATAGAATTCCAAAACATCATCAATTTCAATTCTAGGTTTACCTTCAAATCTGACACCACATTCCATACCTTCATGGACATCTTTCACAACAGATTGACCCAGACGACATTCAGTAATTTTACCACTACCCATATCCAATTTTTCATGTTTTACTCTAGCTAAAACATTTTTTGTTACCTTACCTTTTTCAATTCTTCCACCAACGATCATGGCACCTTTTTCTTTTCTAAATATTGCTACTATTTTCATAATACCAATCTCAGTAATTATCTTTTCATCACTAAGAAGTCTCCCTAATTCTTCTTTTACCCAATCTATAAGATCATAAATAATATTATATTGCAAAAATTGTATATTTTCTTCACGCATCATACTACCAGCCAAAGGTGTAGCATTAACATTGAAACCAATCACAGTAGCCCCACTTGCAGTCGCTTTTTTGACATCATCTTCAGTAATATTTCCCAATCCTTTGCCAATAATTTTTACACCAACTTCAGCGTGTCTAATTTTTTCAAAAGAAGAAACAATAGCTTCAAGTGATCCAAGTACATCAGCTTTGACAACAATATTCAAAGTTTTTTTCTTTTCTTCTTCATCTTCATTGTTATCCACAATGATAGTACGTTCAGCACCTGTTTGTTCAGATTTTTTCTTTCTTAGATTTATTTCTGTAGCTGTATCTTGTCTAGTAACATCCAAAACATCACCAACTTCTGGAGCAATTTTAAAACCAATAATTTGGATAGGAACCGAAGGACCAGCTTCATCAATTAATTCACCTTTATAATTTTTCATGGCTCGAACTTTGCCATAAATTTCATTGTTGAGGACAAGTTTGTCACCACGATGCAAAGTACCTGATTGAATAAGTACCGTAGCCACAGAACCCATGCCTTTGTCAACATTGGACTCAATCACAGTACCAATAGCTTGCAAATCTGGATCAGCTTGTATTTTGTCTTCGTTCATATCAGCTACCAAAAGCAAAACATCAAGAAGCTTATCAATATTAGTATTTTGTTTGGCTGAAATTTCTACCATTGGTACATTTCCACCCCATTCTTCGGCTAAAACGCCTTTGGTTGACAAGTCTGTTTTTGTTTTTTGGATATCAGCACCTTCTTTATCAATCTTGTTGATTGCTACGACAAATGGCAACTTAGCAGCTTTGATAATATTGATAGCTTCTTCAGTCTGAGGTTTGACACTATCATCAGCGGCCACAATCAGAATAGCAATATCGGCTACTTTGGCACCACGACTACGCATCATAGCAAATGCTTCATGGCCAGGAGTATCAATAAAAGTAAGAGCACGTTCTTTTTTATTTTTTGGATCTTTCCAAATTGTTTGATAAGCACCAATATGCTGAGTAATGCCACCAGCTTCAGTATCAATGATATTGGTATGACGAATAGTATCCAATAATCTTGTCTTACCATGATCAACATGTCCCATAACTACAACGACTGGAGCACGTGGTTGCAAATTTTTGGCTTTGGACAATGCTTCTTCCAGATTTTGAATACGTTCTTCTTCTTTTTTTATTTCCTCTTGATTACCATCTTCTTTGTGCACAGTGAAACCAAGGTCTTCAGCCATGATAGCCATAGTATCATAATCAAGATTTTGATTTTGATTGGCCAAAATACCATTTTTCATAAGTTCGGTAATAACTTGAGTGGTTGTCATGTTCAATCTTTCAGCAAATCCTCTAACAGTCATTTTTTCAAACAAAGTTACATCTTGACCAAGTTCTTTGCGTAATTCTTTTTCTTTCAATTTTTTTTCTTCCATCTCTTCTTTCTTTTTTTGTTCCAATTCACGTTTGATATATTTCCAACGACGCACCACTTGTTCAGCCGTAGCATCATCAATCTTGATAGCTTTCTTACCAATATCAAAACCATATTGAGGTAAGACTTCCAATAATTCTGCAGTATTTATTCTAAGTTTACGAGCTAGTTCGGTGACGTTCATGTTTTTGAAATGCTTAAAAAGCTGGAAAGGCCAAAAAGGCCTGAGAGGCTTTGATATTTATTGTGGACATTATATAAGAAATATTGAAAAAAGTCAATTATTTAGCTAAAGCTACTAGTAAACAAAAAACACCTCATTTGAGATGTATTTTATTTGCCCCTCCTTTTTCCTTCTTTTATAAGTTTAGGGCTTTTTTCTTTACTTTCTGTCCTCCTCTTCTTCGTTGACCACCTTGACCTTCTCGGGCGAGGTGTCATCCTCGTCTGGTAAGATCTTGCCCCACCCCTTCTTGTCACGAAGGTAGATGGCCAGATCAGCCAAGCTACGGCTCAAAACAATGGCGAGAGGTGTGACGATGATATAGAGAAAAATCACCAAAACCCATTCCAGAAAACTCATTTCTGAGCTCCTATCATAGCAACTTTAGCACACAAGAAACCCTTGTGCACCTCTGTCACTGATATCTAAATATTATGACTAATATCAAAATATCAACAACAGTAAGACACAGTAGTATAGTACTTTTTTGGCTTTTTGTCAAGTGTCCAAAATAACCAAAAAGGAATGACGAAATGAGCCAAAGCGAATTTCGTTAAATACATTAACAAATTTCACTCCGTTCAATTTGTCATTCCCTATTGAACAAGAAATTAACTGAATAAATCACAGTAGTTATCTACATATCCGAATCTATTTTATTTCTAAAATTTTCTTCTTAATATCCAAAGATGTCAATTTCGCCATTTCATAGACTTCATCCACACTGCCACTTGCCAAATATGTTTCTAGACCAATAGATCGTTCTTCTCCGCCCGAGGCGGATCCGCCTTTGGCGGAATAAAAATCATTATCAACAAAATCACGCAAAAAACCTTTCCAACCAGCATGAAGAGTTACTCCTACTTTTCTATCTTCTTTAGAAAAAATACTATCTGCTTTTTTCTTGTTTTTCTTTTTGAATTCTGCAAACAATTCTGGTGAAGTCACTACCACAACTTTGATATCTATTTTTTCTTTTTCTAAGTCTGGTAATATTTGCAACAAATTATTCAAAACAATTGCGCCAGAAACTGCCACACACATTTTATTATTACCATTATTTTTGTAATCTTTGAAAATATAAGCACCTTGTACAGCTTCTTTTGCTTGTGGGACGAATTGTCCACAACAAGCATTCTTACCACGTTTGAGTACTAGTACATCAGGACGAGAAACAGACAAAATAATTGGTTCACCAATTTTCATGGCATAAAAAAGCATTTCAATTGTTTCATTGGCATCAGTTGGCTTGTAAACTTTTATACCCGGATAGGCACTATACATACTCATCCAATAAAGTCCTTGATGAGTCGGTCCATCTTCTCCAACTTCTGGACCATCATGACTAGCAAGTACTATAAAAAATCCTTTATGTTCAGGATAAAGATGATTATTTATGACAGCCACACGAATACCATTGCACATCATAGAAGTAAATGCGGCATAAGTTCCTATGACAGAAACTGGTGCAAAATTCCCAGGTAATCTATCTAGTGTCATACCAGCGCCCATCATCCCCATATTTTGTTCAGCAATACCATAACGAATCCCACGCCCATAAGGATTTTTTCTATTTATAACACCATACACATTTTCGGCCTTGTCAGTCTTGACTGATTCTGACAAATCCCCAGCCCCAGCCCAAAAAAACGCACTTTCTTTCATCAACCATTCAAAAAATACTTGACTAGACTTTCTTGTAGCAACTTTTTGCTCTGGTACAAAAACTAATTCTGCTGGTAATTTACTTGGTCTTTCAATTTCCGTAACACTCTTAAATTTTCTCGTAGATCCGCCTTTGACAAATTTCAAAGTCTTTTTCATTTGTACCAAAACTTTTTGTTCATTTGGAATTTTTTTGCTAGCCACCTTTAGTCTACCTACAATATAAGTTGCCAAAGAATTATCCAGATTAGATAAAATACTTTCAATATCTGATAAAATATCTCCTTCTTTACCTGGAATTGATACTTTATTATTTGCGTTTAATTTATTTTCAATCTCTATATATTCATCGTGCTTAACCTGAGAACCATGAGATTTATTGGAATTTTCTAGACTACCATAAGACTTTCCTTTCCAAGTATGAGCAATAACTACAGTCGGATTACCATTAGCAAAAACTTTTTCCGAAGTCAAACGATAAGCATAAACACATTCCAAAATATTATGTCCATTTATTTCAATTACGTTCCAGCCCAAACCTAACCAATTGTTGATATATTTATTTGACAATACTTCATCTATATCTCCATCAATCCCAAAATGATTGTAATCAAGTGATACTATCATATTATCAGCGCCAACAGTATGTAAAATATTGCGAGCCTCATAAGTCATACCTTCTTCACTCTCGGCATCACCCATAAAAACCCAAACTTTACTACCTGTACCAGACGACTTATGGGTGATAGCTAATCCACCAGCAGCCGAAAAACCATGTCCAGAAGGACCTGTAGAAATATCACTAAGAGGTGTATAACTTTCAGCATGACCTGGAAGTCCCCCACCTTTTCTGAACTTACTCAAATCTTTGCCTAAAATTGCATGCAATTTTTTGACATCAAATTTTATTCCTTTTTTTTGCAAACTCTCATAAAACAAAGCCAACCCACTATACAATCCCGGTGTACAATGCCCAGCTGACCAAACCACTCTATCACGACAATTATTTTTTGGATCTAATAAATCAAAAGCCATTGCTCCACCAAGAGTCATCGCCAAAAACTGCTCTACTTTGGCACTAGAGCCACCAGGATGACCCGAACGAGAACCTTCTACTGTGGCAAAAATAAGTTCACGCATGAGTGTAGCAATTTTATTTAGCTTTTCTTCATCAATTCCTGACAAACCATTCAATTCCAAATCTTGTAATTTCAAATAACTTCCGCCTTCAAAATCGTATTGAAAATTACTTGGATTATTTTTCTTGAATTTTTCGAAGTCAGCTTTGTCTAATAAATTATAGGACATATTTTTTATTAAGTTTGTTTATATTTTACACTAAAACTATCTTAAGATAAAGAGATAAAATAGAGATACAATGGAGATAATAAAATTTTTCTCAAAAAAAACCATCTCTACATTATCTCAATTTTATCTCTATTGTATATTTGATTAAAATAACTTTTTCACACAATCTAAACAAATAAATTTTAATCTTTCTTCTTAGCCAAAACAATATACCCTTGCACTTCCAAAAATCTTCCCAAAGTAAGCATTTCAACAAGGCCATAAAGCTCTGCCAAAGCTGTAGAGACGGGCTGAGTCTTTTTCTTTATCCAGTATAAAACATTATTGATATTTCGTAAAAAGAAAAAACCCTTTTGTTTGTGCAATGTTCCATAAAATTCATCAGGATGCACAAGGAAACTAAGCCAAAAGGCTGTATACATCTTTTTTACTTCAAAACTATTTTGATTCAACAAATCTTTTAATTCAGCTTTGGAATAAAGTGAAATATGAAACTCCGTATGAGGGTCGGTATTACAACCTCTTTTATATAGATAATTCCTAATATAGGCATGTTTACCCAATTTTGATTCACTAAACATGGCCAATCTACCACCGGGTACAAGTACACGCTGTAATTCTTCCAACCAATTTGCTACATTTTTTACATGTCCTAAAACATCAGAAGAAAAAATTACATCAAAAAAATTATTTTGGAATGGCATTAAATTATTTTCATAATAATCAAACTTGGCCCAGACTCCATATTCTTTGACACGCTTTTTGGCTAATTCTATTTGCATCTCTATAACATCTACCCCATAGACTTCTACTTCTTTTCCCCACATTTTTTTCATTTCAATAATACTAGCTCCTGTTCCACAACCAACATCCAGAATACGTAATTTGGAGAATTTACCAGTTTGTTTATTTTCCTTTCTCTTTTCTTTTAGACTCTTATTTATCCAATTATACAACAAAAGTTTTTTTGGAAAAAAAACTAATTTCAATCTATCAACCAAACTAAAATCGGAGTTAACAGAAAAAATAGGACGTGCATCCCAAAATTCCTCTATCCCATTTTCCTTGGCAACCCCCCAACCCAAAGTATTGTTTGATTTGTATTTCATATCAAAATATTATACCATAGTAAACGTGGTATTTGAAATAGCAACATATTCAGCAAAAATTTTTAATTTAGAAATTTTAAATTTTAAAACAATTATTGAATAGATAAATTTTAAAAATTACTTATAAAAGGTTAATTTATGGAAGAAAATTTTTTGTTAATAGACAAAGAAGTTGACTGGACAAGCAATGATGTAGTTGCTTATCTTCGTGGCAAATTAAAAGTAAAAAAGATAGGCTTGTCCGCCGAAACGAAAAATAAAAGAGTGAAGGTGGGACATGCAGGCACACTAGATCCTTTTGCTACAGGACTTCTTATAATTGGTGTAGGCAAAGATGCCACCAAAAGATTAGATGAATTCAAAAACCTAGATAAAACTTATGAAGCCACTCTACAGCTTGGCGAAATTTCTAACACCCAAGATCCCGAAGGAATTATCACCAAAACAAATTTTGATAGTGAAATTAGTTTTGAACAAGTTGATACTGTTTTGAAAACTTTCTTAGGCAAACAAAAACAAATTCCACCTATGCACTCAGCTAAAAAAGTAAAAGGACAAAGATTATATAAGCTAGCAAGACAAGGAAAAGAAATAGAAAGAGAAGCTTGCAATATAGAAATATACAACATAAAACTTCTAAATTACAAATATCCAGAATTAAGTATAGAAATAATCTGTTCAACAGGAACCTACATCAGACAGCTAGCCCAAGATATTGGTAAAGCTCTTGAATGTGGAGCTTATTGTCTGGAATTAAGAAGAACAAGGATTGGTGACTACAGTGTTGAGGATGCAAAAAAAGTGAAGGAAATCTAATACATAAAATTGACAAAAATATTCAATTATGATATCATTTTATAAGTAAAAACTATAGAAATTGACAAAAATGTTGATACTAGAATTATAGTTAGTTTAGCAAATTTTTTGCTTATTATTACCAAATTATGTTTGAAAACGTCTCAAAAACTGCCAAAACTATTCATTCTTCTAAAAAATTGTTTGTAAAAACAATAGCTTAAAATAATCAAAAAAACAAAATAAAAGGTAAAAAATAGTTATTTTAAGCCAAAAAATTATCAAAATTTTTGAAAAATCTCTGTAGTTGAGAGATTTTTTTATTACTAAAATAATTTAATTTAATAATATATAATTTAATTTTATGTCCGAAATAATATTAATAGTCGGCATCCTAGCCGGTGTAGGAATCGGTGTAGCTCTTGGCTATACTATTCGTAAACAGACTGCTCAAGCCAAAGCCAATTCTATTGAGGCTAAAGCTGAAAAAATGATGATTGAAGCTAAACAAAAAGAACAAGAGGTTCTTCTTCAAGCCAAAGAAAAAGCCATCAAAATAATTGATGAGGCCAAAAAAGATGAAAACAATAGACGTGGTGAAATCACCCAAACACAAAGACGTTTGGAACAACGCGAAAATATGTTTGACAAAAAATTGATGGAATTTGAAGACAAAAAAACTCATTTACAAGAAAAAATAGAAGAGGTACAAAAAATCAAAGAAAAAATAGATGGAATAAAAAATCAAACTCAAGAAAAATTAGAAAAAGTAGCTAAATTGTCTATTGATGAAGCTAAAGAAATACTATTCAAAAAAATAGAAACAGAGGCTTCAGAAGAATTGTATAGTAGAGTCCTCAAAGTAGAACATGATAAAAGTGAAACTTACGAAAACAAAGCTCGTGAAATAATTATAGATTCCATTCAACGTTGTGCTTCTGATCACTCCAGTGAGACTACTTCTACAGCAGTTGTCATTCCTAGTGACGAAATGAAAGGGCGTATTATTGGTAAAGATGGCCGAAATATCAAAACTATTGAAAAAATGACAGGCTGTGAACTTGTTATTGATGATACTCCTGGTGTCATTCTTATTTCTGGTTTTTCACCTATTCGTCGTCGTGTTTGTCAAATTGCTCTTGAAAAACTTATCAAAGATGGTCGTATTCAACCAGCTAGAATTGAAGAATTCATCCTAGAAGCTAAAAAAGAATTATCTCTAGATATCAAAAAAGCTGGCGAAGAAGTTTTGTACAAACTTGGTATTACTGGTATTGATCCTAAACTAGTATCAATTGTTGGTCGTCTAAAATACCGCACTAGTTATGGACAAAATATTATCAATCACTCTACCGAAGTTGCTCAATTATCAGCTCTAATAGCTGAAGAACTTGGAGTAGATCCTGTTATGGCTCGTAAAGCTGGATTCTTTCACGATATTGGCAAATCTGTTGATCAAGAAACTCAAGGAGGACATCCAGAAATTGGTGAAACAATTTTGAAAAAATTTGGTCTTCACGAAGAAATTCAACTTGCTGCTGGACATCATCATGATGACAAACCAGAAAGAATTATTACTCAAATTGTCAAAGCTGCTGATGCAATTTCTGGTTCACGTATTGGTGCTCGTCGTGATTCTTACGAACAATATGTTCTAAGATTAGAAGAACTAGAAAAAACAGCTTCTAGTTTCAATGGCGTAGAAAAAGTCTATGCTATTCAAGCTGGACGTGAAATACGCGTATTTGTAAAATCAGAAGAAGTAGATGATTATGCAGCTTTCAATTTAGCCAAAGATATTGCTCATAAAATAGAAAACGAACATCAATATCCAGGCGAAATAAAAATAAATGTCATTCGTGAATCGAGAGTTGTAGAATACGCAAGATAAGATGTTTTAGTTGAAGAAAATTTATCTTTAAAAAATAATCCTTGAAATATAGGGTTATTTTTAATTTTTAATTTAGTAATTTTAAATTTTAAAACAATTTCTTAATGTTTTAATTTCAAATTATTTTTTCAAAATTTTAAAATTCAAAATTCCTAAATTAGCAAAGCTTTTGGCTCTATTGACACTTTTTACATATTATTATAAAATATAGACATAAAATAATTCACCCTAAAAAATAGGGACTAATTAAAAACAATATGAACAAAGCGTTATTGGCTCAAAAAATCGCTGAGCAAGTTGGTATATCCAAAAAAGAAGCAGAAAATATACTTGCCTCTTTTGTAGAAATTGTAATCAAAACTTTACAGAGTGGTGACGAAGTCACTATCTCAGGTTTTGGAGCTTTCAGTGCCAAAGTACGTGCTGGACGCATAGGTGTAAACCCACAGAAACCAAGTCAAAAAATTCAAATCCCTTCAGTCACTGTTCCAAAATTTAAAGCTGGAAAAGGATTGAAAGATGCTTTGAAGAAATAATTGTTTTCTTTAAAAAAATTTATTATAAAACAAAAGCCGGTTATCTTAACCGGTTTTTTATTGTTCCATTGTTTTATTGCCCAACTGACAAATTGAAAACCACAATGGGACAATGGGACAATAGGGCAATGGTACAATGATTTATAAATATTTAACAATTTTACTTTTTAGCTTTTGTGACTTTCGACTTTCTCGCGTAGACGAGTCCACCTTTGGTGGAATGGACTTCCCAGACTTCCGACTATCCCCCGTCTTCTCTCTAGCTTTTAATTCTCTAACTTCATCACGCAATAAAGCAGCTAATTCAAATTCCAATTTTGTTGCAGCTTCACGCATCTTGAATTCTTTTTCTTTAATTATTTCTTTGAGAGGTCTAGCATCTCCCATAATATCTAGATTCAAAATACTCCTATCACGTCTGTTACTTTTTGTTTTGGTATTTTTGATACTTGTACTAGTGAGACCAAATTCTTCCAAAATATTACGGATATTTTTTTCAATAGTTTTTGGAGTAATATTATGTTTTTTATTATAAGCCAACTGAATCTCACGACGTCTCTGGGTCTCAAAAACAGCCCTATCAATAGACTTCGTCATTTCATCAGCATACATTACTACTTGACCATTGACATTACGTGCGGCCCGACCAATAGTCTGGACTAGACTTGTCTCATTACGTAAAAAACCCTCTTTGTCAGCATCAAGAATTGCCACGAGAGATACTTCTGGAATGTCCAGACCTTCACGAAGCAAATTGACACCAACAATTACATCTATTTCACCTTTGCGAAGTTTGGTTATAATTTCAATTCTTTCAATTGTCTTGATATCACTATGCAGATATTCAACTTTTATTTTTTGTTCTTTTAGATAGTCACTCAAATCTTCTGCCATGCGTTTTGTTAGTGTTGTAACCAAAGTACGCTCACCTTGCTTCACTCTAACTTGGATACGCTCCATGACATCCTCAACTTGTGACCTAGAAACTCCTCCCCTATTAGGGGAGGTTGGGAGGGGTCCATCTTGAGTTACAACGTTTTCATTTGCTTGCAGACCCCCTCTCCACCCTAGGCGGACCCGCCTTGGGAGGGTAACTCCCCCTACTAGGGGGAGAACTTTGCCACCAGTCACTGAACAAATAATAATTTCTGGATCAATTAGTCCAGTTGGACGAACAATTTGTTCCACGACTTGACCACTATTTTTAATTTCATATTCTGCGGGAGTAGCAGACACAAAAATAGTTTTTTGGGTTCTATTAATAAATTCATCAAAAATAAGTGGACGATTATCCAAAGCACTTGGTAATCTAAAGCCATGTTCTATCAAATTTTCTTTACGAGCCTTATCTCCAAAATACATACCACGAATTTGTGGCAAAGTAACGTGTGACTCATCTATGATGGTAAGAAATCCCTTGTTTTTGACAACGTCAGCACCTCTCCTATTAGGAGAGGTCGACTCCGACCCAGACGAAGCTGGTGAGGTCCCGGCAGCATATTTGAAATAATCAATCAAAGTAAAAGCCGGTTCACCTTCTTTACGTCCATCAAAATGGCGAGAATAATTTTCTATACCACTACAATAACCAACTTCTTTGATCATTTCCAAATCATATTTTACTTTTCTTTTCAATCTTTCATATTCTAGAGCCTTACTATGTTTTTTAAAAAATTCTAACCTATCTTTTAGTTCATTTTCAATAGTTGAAAAAGCTTGCAACTGTTCATTTTCATTTATTACATAATGCTTAGCTGGGAAAAACCAAACGTCTGAAAGAACGTTTGTCCTGAGCGACCCTGAGCGAAGCGAAGTGGAAGTCGAAGAACCTCTTGTTGAACTACTCAAAATATTTCTTGTAATAGGATCTACTATTTCTATCAAATCAATTTTATCACTAATTTCAAAACGATAAATCAATTCTTCATTGACTGGCATTATTTCAAAGACTTGCCCACGCATCCGGAATTGTCCTCTCTTCAACTCTGTATTATTTCTATCAAATTGCATAGAAACAAGTTTTTCAAGCATCCCTCGTCTATCCAAATTTTGTCCGACTTCAAGATGTAAAACTGTTTTTTCATAATCTAATGGATTACCAAGATTGTAAATTGCCGAAACAGAAGCTACTACAATCACGTCACTACGAGTAATCAAAGCTTGTGTACAAGCATGACGGAGCCTATCTATTTCTTCATTTATCTGGGCTTCTTTTTCAATATAAGTATCACTGCCTGGCATATATGCTTCAGGCTGATAGTAATCATAATATGACACAAAATATTCCACAGCATTATCTGGGAAGAATTCCCGAAACTCATTGCAAAGTTGAGCTGCAAGAGTCTTATTGTGAGCAATCACTAATGTTGGCATTTGAACTTTTTCAATTACATTAGCTACTGTAAAAGTCTTACCTGAGCCAGTCACACCAAGTAAGGTTTGATTCTTATAATCTTTTTGTAAACCAAAAACTAAACCTTTTATAGCTTCAGGCTGAGATCCTGCTGGTTTATATTTGGATTTTAATTTGAATTTATGTTTATCCATTTCAAAAAAATTATACTTCCACCACTTCACCATACTTTGGTATATAAGCCTCTATTTTCAAATCGCTTTTTATTTTACCAGCAAAAACTGTCAGAGCGTCATCTTCACCATGTACACAAAATACTTTTTTTAATCTTTTTTTGTCAGTACCCAACCATTTTAATAATTTAATTTGATCACCATGAGCAGACAAAGCACCAATAGCTTTGATAGTACACCTAACCTCAACATCTTCTCCCATTACTTTGACATGTTTTTGACCTTCATAAATTTTTCGACCCAAAGTACCATAAGCCTGGTAACCAACAATAATAAGAGTAGAATTGGGATCAGACAAATATCTTAGAGCATGATGCAATATTCTACCACCATTCATCATACCAGCACCAGCAATCACCATTTTTGGACCTGGAGTATGATTTATTTTTTGTGAATCTCTTTTACCATAAGTCACTTGAAGCTGAGGAAAATTGAGAAAATCATCACCATCTAGATGCAACTTTTGGGCTTCTTCATCATAATATTCTGGATATTTTTTGTAAACTTTGGTAGCATCAATTGCTAAAGGACTATCAAGAAAAATAGGCACATTTGGCAAATTATGATCATATTCACTGATTTCGTTCAATTCATAAAGAAATTCTTGTGTACGTTCAAGAGAAAAAGCTGGCACCATAATTGTACCTCCTCTTTTGACACTATTTATTATTAAATTAGATATAATATTCTTTCTAACATCAGTACCTTCATGGATACGATTACCATAAGTAGATTCACAAATAACATAGTCCACATCTGGACTAATACTTTCAGTATTTTTCAAAATTGGAACATTTTCATTACCAATATCTCCGGAAAAAACAAATTTCTTGTCACCTACAGTAATTTCAATAAAAGCTGAACCAAAAATATGGCCAGCATCTTTCCAAATAGCTTTGACACCATTACCAAGATCCAATTCCTCATGATAATTTAGTCCATGACAAAGAGCTTGAGCTTCAGCCACATCTACTTCGTCAAATAACACAGGATAACCAAATTTACGATTATCATAAGCCATAATATTGTAGGCATCATACCAAATAAGTGGCATCAAGTCTTTTGTACCTTTGATAGCATAAATTTTGCCACCAAAACCATCTTTGACAAGTTTTGGAATACGTCCAATATGATCCAAATGAGCATGAGTTACCAAGAGTACATCAATTTCCTTTGGATCAAAAGGAAAGACATCATGATTAAGTCCTTCATTGAAATCTCCACCTTGAAACATTCCACAATCAATAAGAATTTTCATTTTGCCAGTATCCAAAAGATGACAAGAACCTGTAACTTCACCATCTGCTCCACTAAAGTGTATCTTCATAAGTTATATATTTTTTAAAAAATTAGTTCTTTTATTATAACATAATACTTAGAACTACGAAAATTAGTGTATTAGTCGAAAGTCTATAAAGTCCATAAAGTATAAAGTCATTATATAAAAATGTAATATTTTTACGATTACGACTTTATAGACTTTTAACTTTAAGAACTTTTGACGTTATGGACTTTTGACTAAATATTTGCTATAATCTTCATTATAATATGCGTCAAGAAATCGACAAAATCAAAATAAAAGAACCACCAATAGAAGAGCTAAACAAACAAAGATCCTGCCTAAAATCTAGCTGTGC
Source organism: Candidatus Magasanikbacteria bacterium CG1_02_32_51 (assembly GCA_001871435.1). Classification (GTDB taxonomy): domain Bacteria; phylum Patescibacteriota; class Patescibacteriia; order Magasanikbacterales; family UBA922; genus UBA1557. The sequence goes on along the minus strand of MNVC01000012.1, from coordinate 40,154 downwards.
TACTGGTTGTGGTTGTTTTACTATACTTTTTATTATTTCTATACTATTATTGAAGTTTTCTTTTGGTCCAACCAGTAAAGAACTAAAAGATTTACCAGAAAATTTTACTAACAAAATTCCTATTTACGATGTAAACAATATTGAAAAAATTAGTCATACTTCTGGTAAAGAAAAAAGTACAAAAATAGAAAGAACCGCCTTCTTACCAAAATTAGTTTTATCCCCTTTTATAATTTACTTTGATAAAAATAATAAATATATTCCTAGGACAAAACCAGAAAATGAAAAAATGACCAATATTGATAAACTAATTTCCTTTATGCAAAAACCTTTGTCTGATGAAAGAGATATTTATAAAATAGAATGGATAGAATTAGATGCTACCCAAGATTTCTTACTTGAGTACTACAAAACAGAACTAAAAAAGAAAGGTTTTGAAATAGGGCAAGAAAGTGACAACAAAGATATTAAAGAATTCACTTTTTCAGAAAATGCTGAAAATATAACTGGAGTACTTTATACTGTGGATAACCAAGATACCAAATATACTGACTATATGTCAGTGACTGTCAATGTACCAAGTGATTAGTATGACTTTACAAACTTTTAAACTATTCATATGTCTGTAAAACAAATCAAACAAGCCTGCCTCATTTGGACAAATATTAGTAGTGTTAATGAAGAATCTATTGATTTTTTGAAAAAAAATTTCAAATTTCATCAGCTTGACATTGAAGATATCAAAAGTGAGAGTCAAAACCCAAAACTAGATACTTACAAAGATTATATTTTTTTGGTTGTTCATTTTCCTCAATGGAAAGTCGAAAGCAAAAGAGTTATATCACATGAAATAGATATTTTCGTTGGACCAGACTATCTTGTAACTATCCAACATGGCAAAAATAAAGATATCAAAGATTTTTTTTATAAATCAATGAACAATCGTAAAACCAGAAATGAATGGATAAACAAAAGTCCTGGATATCTACTTTATAAAATACTAGAAGAATTATTTAGTCAATGTAGAATAATGATTGATGCTCTTGGTAAACAAATTTCCAATGTTGAAAATGAAATTTTTGATGACAAACCTGATGGTGATATTATACGTGAACTAGCAATTTATCGAAGAAATGTTTTGAACCTAAAAAGAATTTTGGATCCACAAAGATTTTTAGTAGCTTCTTTATCCAATACAAGAAAACCATTTTTGGATGAGTCTTTGAGTATCTACTTTGATAATATCAAAGATTATTTAGACAAACTTTGGGTCATAGTCGATACTTACAAAGAAACTTTGGACGGCCTTCATATAACAGTAGAATCCCTTATCAATCAAAAAACCAACAAAGTAATCAATTCTCTTACTATAATCTCAGTTTCTTTGTTACCTCTTACATTATTGTCTGGTATTTATGGTATGAATATTGAAAGTTTGCCTTTTGCCCATAATCCAGCATTTGTCTGGGGACTTTTTGGAGCTATTGCCGGTTTTATATTGTTATTAATATTTGTGATGAAAAAAAGAAAAGTACTATAAAAATACATGATTGAAAAAATTCTTAGTAAAAAATCATATACTATTACAGGTGCAACTATTGTCATTGGTACTGCGTCTTTTGTAAGTAAAATAATTGCTCTAGCTCGTGATCGTATTTTTGCACACTATTTCGGAGCTGGCGATGTTATGGATGCTTATTATGCTGCTTTCAAAATTCCAGATCTTGTCTTTAATTTGTTAATTGTTGGTGCCCTATCTGCAGGATTTATACCTATTTTTTTAGAACTACTAAACAAAGACAAAAAAGAAGCTTGGAAAGTCACCAATACCATGATAAATATTTTAGGAATACTTCTAATTGTTAGTTGTACTATTTTGATTTTTTTTACACCACAATTCTTGAAACTTCTTGTACCTGGTTTTTCTGGTGACAAATTTCAGTTGACAGTAATGTTAAGCAGAATAATGTTTGTCAGTCCCATATTACTTGGCATTAGTAGTATTGTCAGTGGTGTTCTCCAATCTTTCAAGGCTTTTCTTATATATTCTCTATCTCCTATCATGTACAACCTTGGCATCATCATTGGTGCTTTATTTTTGGTTCCAATTTTTGGAAACCAAGGTCTAGCAATGGGCGTGGTACTAGGAGCTTTATTTCACTTACTAATCCAAATTCCAGCATTTATCCAACATGGATTCAAATATCAAGCCATCTTTGACTGGAAAAACAAAAACGTTCGTAAAATTTTCAAACTAATGTTACCTAGGACTCTAGGTATGGCCACTTTGCAAATAAATTTTTTGGCTATCACTATTATTGCTTCTACCCTATCATCTGGCAGTTTATCTATTTTCAATTTTGCAGACAACATCCAATCGGTACCAACTAGTATTATTGGAATTTCTTTCGCGATTGCTATTTTCCCAGCCCTATCTCAAATGGCAACCAATAAAGAAAATAAAAAAATGATCAAACACATTTCAGAAACAATCAAACAAATATTTTTCCTCATTATTCCTCTAACAATTATTTTAATAATGCTTCGTGCACAAATTGTCCGTGTTATTTTGGGTACTGGAGAATTTGACTGGGATGCTACTAGACTTACTTTCAACGCACTTGGTATTTTTGCTATTTCACTTTTTGCTCAGAGTCTTATTCCAATATTATCTCGTTCTTTTTATGCCTTACAAGATACTATGACCCCACTCATAATAAGTATTATTTCGACAATTATCAACATTATTTTAGCAGTCTATCTGTCAACCAATTATGGTATTTTGGGTTTGATATTTGCTTATTCAATAACTATGATTTTTCAATTTGGACTTCTCTGGTTGTTACTTAGAAACAAACTTGGTACATTGCAAGAGAAAAAAATATTTATTTCCGTCTTAAAAATAAGTATAGCGGCTATTATTATGGCTATCTTTATACAAACTTTCAAAGTTTTGTTATCTTCAATTGTGGATATGGATAGATTCTGGGGCGTCTTGCTTCAAGTATCTATCTCTGCTACTATAGGTCTCCTGATTTATGGCTTTATTTGTCATCAATTGAAATTAAGAGAAATGCATCTTTTTCATGAAAGTTTCAAGAAACGTTGGCTCAAATTGCGCAATGTGGATACAGGTATAAATAATAATATTTAAAAAATATTTTCAAATTAAAAAACACGATTAGTTCGTGTTTTTTAAGTTTTGGCCGACTACGCATAGTGCGTGTCGGCCTAATGTCAGTAATATCACTCTGATGGATCCAAGCGCTACTTGCTGAACGCGAGGAACCGACAGAAGCTACCCCATTCACGGTCAGGCCAGTCGTAACCCAAAACAAGACGACGTTTGACTTTATTCTCGTCGAGGCAGGGAAAGGTCTGAATACCGTCGTGGTCAACCCAACTAGAGCCAAAAGCAATAATTGGGAAGTTCCGTTGGCTAATCGGGTATTTTGACCCGAATGCAAGAAGATGCTCGAGCTTCGCTGGCTTGAGACCGAGAGAATCGAGATGATTCTTGATCCTCTTGGTCGTGGCCGCGAGCATGAAGCATACAAGATGGAGCCTCATATTCACAACACCCTCGCCGATGAACTGGAAATTCCTGGATGTGATGTGCTCATCCCACCAGTCATAGCAACCGACCTTGATCATATCCTCGAGCAACATTGTATAGTTGATCGAGACTGGAAAACCATTCTCCTCGAAAAACTTGTTGGGATTCTTGAAGAAGGACTGGAAGGTCTCAACAGTGATCTTTCCTTTGCTGAGATTTAGTAATTGATCTTCAAGTTCTTCGCACAAAACATTGAAGGTTACTATATCTCCTTCCTTGAACAAAGCCAAAGCCTGCTCACGATAGTTGTCTGACACTTTTTTCCCTCTCTTTTTTTGTTTTTATTCCCTCTGGCACAGTGCAATAGAGACTTTGTCAAGGATTGCTAAAGTAGAAAAAAACTGCTAAAATAGCATAGTAACTATTATACAAATTATGTTAAACAACACTCGCAACTTCTGTATCATCGCCCATATTGATCATGGCAAATCGACCCTCGCGGATCGATTTCTTGAAATTACCAATACTGTTGACAAACGTCACATGCATGCCCAATTGCTTGACCAAATGGAACTTGAACAAGAACGTGGCATCACGATCAAACTCCAACCCGTGCGTATGAAATACAAAGGCTATACTCTGAATTTAATTGATACTCCCGGTCACGTGGATTTTACCTATGAAGTATCCCGCTCACTTGCTGCTGTTGAAGGCGCCATTCTTCTTGTTGATGCAAGTCAGGGTGTCCAAGCACAAACCATTGCCAATCTTTATCTTGCAATTGATCAAGATCTCACAATTATTCCTGTCATGAACAAAATTGATTTACCAAATGCTGATCCAGACAAAGTCTCAGCAGAAATTATTCATCTTCTGGGATGTAAACGAGAAGATATTCTTACCTGCTCAGGAAAAACAGGACAAGGTGTTCCAGAATTGTTAGATGAAGTTATTAAAAAAGTTCCACCACCGGCTGAAACTTCTGACAAACCTCCACGTGCATTAATCTTTGATTCTCTCTATAATGATTATTGTGGAATTGTTGCTGCAATTAGGATGAAAGATGGCGCACTAAAAAAAGGTGACTTAGTGACATTCATGGGAACAGGTGCCAAAGGTGAAGTACTTGATATTGGTCACTTTGCTCCACAAATGAGCTCTGACGGAATACTAGAAAATGGACAAATTGGCTATGTGACGAGTGGAGTGAAAGTGCTTGGTGAAGTGCGTGTGGGTGATACAATTACCCTGACCAAAAATGGCGCGACCGAACAATTGCCCGGATATAAAGAAGTAAAACCCATGGTCTTTGCCGGCATTTTTCCACGCGAAGGAGATGAATATAATAATCTTCGTGATGCAGTAGATAAATTAAAACTAAGTGACTCAGCACTCTATTATGAACCAGAACACTCACAAGCACTTGGTTTTGGATTCCGTTGTGGATTCCTTGGTATGCTTCACCTTGAAATTTTTCAGGAAAGATTAAAGCGTGAATTTGGACTTTCCATTATCGCGACCATCCCCAGTGTTGCCTATAATGTTTTCAAAACCAATGGAGAAAATCTCACGATCAAAAGTCCACAAGATTTACCTGAAGTACAGAAAATTGAACACATAGAAGAACCTTGGATGACTGTTGACATTATTACTCCTCAAGAATTTATTGGAAACATTATGGGACTCATAGCCGAACGCAAAGGTATTTACAAAAATACTGAATATTTGAGTACCGGAGCTGGACAACGGGCAATACTCCATTATGAAACACCACTTGCCTCGCTTATTACTGATTTTTATGATAAACTGAAAAGTGTTTCTAGTGGTTATGCATCCTTGAATTATGAATACAAAGAATACAAAAAAACAGATGTGATAAAACTTGACATTATGATTGCAGACGAAGTAGTAGAAGAGCTTGCGACCCTAGTCTGGCAAGATGACGCATATCGAGCAGGTAAAAAAATTGTTGAGATATTAAAAGATACACTTGATCGTGAACAATTTGTAATCAAAATTCAAGCTACCATTGGAGGAAAAATTATTGCGAGCGAACGCATTTCAGCCCTCAGAAAAGATGTAACCGCAAAATTGTATGGAGGTGATGTAACACGAAAAAATAAATTACTTGATCGCCAGAAAAAAGGAAAAAAGAAAATGATGAGTATGAATAAAGGAAAAGTGACTATTCCGACTGAGGCTTATTTGGCAGTTCTAAAGAGATAAAAAATAACTTTCAAATAATATGAAAGATTCAAAAATTACTCTGACTGAAATTGAAGACGAAAGAAAAGCATATGTAATAAAAGAATATCCTTCTGGTTTTCTATTGTTAGCAGACAAACAAATTGTTCCTGTTATGTGTATTTTTAGAGCAAAAATAGAAGTAGAAGATATAACGGATTTGACAGATGAAGAGTATTCTAATTTTGCAAGAGATTTTAGAGAAGCACTAATTTATATAAAAAGTAAATTGTTGCAGGATAAAAATTTTGTTAGATTAAATTGGGACAAACTTGATAATGAATTAAAAAAGTTACACATGTGGATTATACCAAGATATAAATGGGAAGGTGACGAACTTAGTATGCCTCTCTGGACACATAATATGAAAGAACGTTGGAAAAAAGCAAAATCTCCAAGTGAAGAATTAATACAATCGTTTAAAAATTAATCAAAGCCTTTTTAGCCTTTCTAGCTTTTTAGGCATTTTAAGCCTTTATAAATATGTACGGATCAAAAAAAATAAAAGTTCTCTGGACTATAATTTCAATAATAGCTATTTTTGCAATGCTATTTTTTACAATTCTACCTATCTTTAGCACTTTCAAATAAATTAACTTAAAAAAGATTACATAAATAGATATATATATTGAAAACGAATAACCACGTCTAAAAAAATGAACTACCTCGTCAGCTTGCTACGAGGTATCAATTGGATTATTTCGCAGCAAGCTACGAGGAATTAAACCTTGTCCGCCTTGGGCGGATTAAATAAATAAAAAACGTTTTTATTTGAGAAAGATCCTCACGCCGTACTTCGTCGGCTCAGGATAAATTAAATTCTATGCAAAAAGTCTGGAAAATATTAGAAGAACCTCCTCAATCTTTTTTTGAAGAATTTCCTGAACTATCAAAAACCGTAGCTATTTTGTTGTATCACAGAAACATCAAAACTCAAAGACAAATAGACGAATTTTTGAATCCAGATTATTCTGTAGATATTCACGATCCTTATTTGTTCAAAGACATGAAGAAAGCTGTCAAAAGAATCTTCAAAGCAATTGATAAAAAAGAAAAAATTATTATTTATGGTGATTATGATGCTGATGGAGTTTCTGCTTCAGTAATTTTGGTTTCTACTTTACGGGCTATGGGTTATGACAATGTTGATGTCTTTCTCCCCCATCGCGAAACAGATGGTTATGGTCTAAATACTAGAGCAGTGGAAGATCTTGCTAAAGATGGAGCGAAACTTATCATTACCTGCGATTGTGGAATTAGTAATACTAAAGAAGTTGATTTTGCCAATGAAAAAAAAGTTGATGTGATTATTACAGATCACCACACTATTCCACCTACTTTACCAAAAGCTTTTGCGATAATTCATCCCAAGATTGAAGATGAACCTTATCCTGACAAATGGCTTTCTGGTGGTGGTGTAGCTTTCAAACTAATGCAAGCCTTACTTATCAAACATAAAGAAAAAAATGAACTTCTAAGCAATGGTGAAAAACATGAATCACATGAAAAATGGCTTTTGGATATGGTGGCAATTTCCAGCGTAGCTGATATGGTTCCACTCATTGGTGAATCACGCACTTTGACCAAATATGGCTTACTTGTTCTCAACAAAACAAAACGTCTTGGTTTGCAAAAACTTTTATTAGAAGCAAGAATTGTTGAACAAGACGGCAGTATGAAAAGAAATTTGGATACTTATACTATAGGTTTTCAAATTGCACCTAGAATAAATGCAGCTGGACGTATCAATCACGCCAATGTTGCCTACAATCTTATGATGGCTGAAAAGGGTACTGACGCAGTTGATCTTGCTTTTGAACTAGACCAAAACAACAAAGAAAGACAAACTCTCACCGAAGAACTTTTCAAAAAAAGTATTGAACAAATAGAAAAAAATCAAATGAACAATCCAGTACTATTTGTGATTGGCAGTGGTTGGCCTACTGGACTAGTTGGGCTAATTGCTGGCAAAATAAAAGAAAAATATTACAAACCAACACTTGCAATGTCTGATGGTGAAAAAGAAATTACAGGATCAGGCCGAAGTATTGAGGGTTTCAATATTATAGAAACATTTCAAGAAAATCCTGAACTTTTTCTCAAATATGGTGGACACCCTATGGCTTGTGGTTTTACTTTAGCTAATAAAGAAAAACTTGAGGATTTCAAAACTTACATGATAAGCAAATACAATGAAAAAACCAAAGATCAAGACATGAATCCGACTATCAAAATTGATGCGGAAATAAAATTGACAGAAGTAGATTGGGAATTATTTGATTTATTAGAAAATTTCAAACCTTTTGGCATACACAATGACAGACCAAAGTATTTGACTAGAGATTTAGAAATTTTTGATATAAAGACAGTTGGTAAGGAAGCAAAACATCTAAAACTAACAGTCAAACAAGACAGTAAAATCCGCAAAACTATTGGCTGGAGTCTTTGTGATACTAATGGTGATATCAACTGGTGTAAACTTTTGAAAATTGGTGATAAAATAGATATGGTCTTTGAAATTGATGTCAATGAGTGGAATGGGAATAGAGAATTGCAATTGACGATAGTTGATTTGCGTAAGTCATCCTGAGTCGAGAATACGACGAAGGATCTTTCCTAAATAAAAATTTTTAAAAAAATAAAAACGTTAATTGATTCTGAAGTCTTTTAGAATCAGCCAACGGTTAGTTAATTAAAATGGCGTTTGCTGAGAAAGATCTCTCGCTACGCTTCGAGATTATATTACCCTATGAAATTATCTATCTACACCGACGGCGGCTCCCGTGGTAACCCAGGACCTTCAGCCACAGGTATTGTAATAAAAAACGAAGAAGGACAAAACGTCGCGAGTTATGGTGAATTTTTGGGAGTACAAACAAATAACTTTGCCGAATATATGGCCATAATTTCAGGACTAAAAAAAGCCAAAGAACTAGGAGCTGACGAAGTAGATTGTATAGTAGATAGTAAACTAGTTTGTGAGCAACTAAACAGAAATTGGAAAGTGAAAGAACCTACAATTCAAAAACTCTTCATCCAGGCTTGGAATGCCCTACAACAATTCAAAAAATTTAAAATAAAACATATTTTACGAGCAGGAAACAAAGAAGCTGATAGAGAGGTAAACAAGGTTTTGGATATACATTCAAAATAATCTGTAAGGCTTTTGATAATTTTTTTATTTTATAATAAGTAACTAACCGTGCTGGTTAAATCCTTTGGGGGATCAAACCAGCACAGTTTATAAACGCGAATACTAGACAGGGATCCTTACTGAGACGGTCAGAGATTGACCATTCTCTTTTACTAGTCTAAGAAACGCACGCCGTTCACCATTTTGGTGATAAATAACCATCGGCTTAGTCAACCATCGCATCTTGTTGTCGAGCTTTTGACTATAAAAGTTCATAATCTCATTGCAAGCACCACCTTGTGTAGGTGATGTCTGCAAAATTTCAAGGATCACACCATCTATTTCCTGATTCGGCATGGCTCATTCTCCTTTTTCTTGAGAGCCAAAAATAAGACTACAAAAAAAAGCCAAATTTGTCAAGACCAAAAAAACCAGTTATAAAAACTGGTTTTTTAAAATCTTTTATAATCATCTACAGCAATTTTAACACTTACAATTCCCCTTTTAATTCTTCCAATATCTTTTTAACTTTTTTACTTATTTTCTTTGGGACATCAATTATCACTGTCACATATTGATCACCTTTGCCACTACGCTGTAGTCTTGGTACACCAAGACCTTTTAGTTTAAATTTTTGTCCTGAGATGGTACCTTCTGGTATAATCAAATTTTTTTTACCTTCTAGCGTATTTATCTCTACTTTATCACCTAACACAGCTTGTGGATAAGAAATGTTAATAGCAGTAAATATATCAAAACCCTGTCTTTCAAAACCATTCTCAGACTTTACATGAACACGGACATAGAGATCTCCAGGATTACTACCAACTCCAGCACTCTCCCCTTTTTCAGACAAACGAATCATTTCACCATCTGAAATTCCCGCTGGAATCTTTACTTTATATTTGGAATCACTATGAACTACACCTTTACCACTACAATGTTTACAAACTTTCTTTGGAATTTGACCACTACCCTGACAACGCTGACAAGTCACAACACTTTGCATTGCCCCAAGAATTGTTTGTTGAACTCTCTTTATTTGTCCTTGACCACGACAATCACTACAAGTTTCTGTACCAGCTCCAGATTCAGCACCACTACCACTACAGACACTACAAACATTATTTTTTGTTAATCTTATTTCTTTTTCTACACCAAAAATTGCTTCACGAAATTCCAACTCCACACTAACTTGAATATCATTTCCTCTCATAGTACGAGATCTTCCTCTACTTCTTCCACCACCAAAACCAAAAATGTCACCAAAGATATCTCCCAAATCAATTCCATCTTCGCTCCAAGTTGATCCGCCTTGGGAAGAAAAATTTTCAAAGTCACCACTCCTTGCTTTATTCATAAAGTCATTCCAATTCATACCACCGCCAAAGCCACCTTGTTGTTCAAAATCAGCTCCATATTGATCATATTGTTTGCGTTTGTTATCATCACCCAAAACTTGGTAAGCTTCATTTATCTCTTTGAATTTATCTTCGTTGCCAGTCTTTTTGTCTGGATGATATTCGTGAGCTAATTTTCGAAAAGATTTTTTGATTTCTTCTTTAGTAGTGCCTTTGTCTACACCAAGAATTTTGTAATAATCTTTGGACATAATTATAAAAATTTTAAATTTAGTAATTTTAAATTTTAAAACAATTTTGAAATACTTACATTTCCTATAAACAAGTCCCAGAGGGACAATAAGTATTTAGGCGGGTACTTCAGTACCCGTATATAAATTATAATAATATTTAGTCCCAGAGGGACGAATGAACTACATGTTTAAAATAAATATTGTTCTTTATAATCTATATTATTTATTTTCAATAGTTTTTTGTATTCCTCTTTAAAATCCATTTTTTTATGATGTTCTTCCTGCTTTGAAATATATTCTATAACTTTTTCAACCTGGGAATGACTAACAGAAAAAGCACCAAAACCACTCTACCAAGTAAACATTTTCAAATCTAAAAAATTATCATGTATCCATTTTGAAGAACCACCTTTCAAAAGCTGGACAGCTTTTGATACAGCTATATTTGGCTTCAATAATAATAATGTGTGTAAATGGTCATCTGTACCATTTGTAAATACTGTTTGAAAATTATTATTTTTAGCTATTCCACCCATATATTCAAAGAGTCTAACTCTCAAATCTGGTTTAAGAAATTTTATCCTTTCCTTGGTACTGAAAACAACATGAAAAAATAATTTTGAAAAAGTATCTGACATATTTTCATCAATCGTCCCTCTGGGACTACATAAACTACATTTTTTACTGGTACTAAAGTACCAGCCTAAAATCTTCATGTCCTTCCAGGACTTAAAATCATTCTCTAATATCTAACATCTAAAATATATGTCTACATTTTACTACAATATATTCAATTAAACAAACCATTTGTCCCATCTCAAAAATCAAGACAGGGCAAAGATGTTTATTTACTTTCGTGAGTTCCTCCCTCGAGAGAGGTCAAGATGGTGTTACCATGTTTATATTACTAAGACGGTTACACCTCCCTTAATCCCTTACCGTATCAAGTACGGCACAGGCTCTCGAGGAGGGAAATTCAATTATACTTATTCTGCCTATTCTGCTTAATTTGCCTATTCTGCTTACAAATTATTTTTTATCATCAACCACTTCACCTTCTACAGATTCACCTTCATCTTTTCCGACCGAGTCGGATCCGCCTTGGGCGGACTTTTCTTCAGTCTTAACTTCCTCAGTACCAGCACCTTGCTTGTCAGCCGAAGCCTTAGCGGAGGCTGATTCTTGTTGATACATTTTCATACCAATAGCTTGAGCTGCAGTAGACAATTCATCAGCAACTTTTTTAATTTCTTCAATATTATCTTTTTCTTTTACTTCTTTTAATTTTGTTAAACCTTCCTCTACTTTTTTCTTTTCTTCATCTGTAACTTCTATTTTCTTTTCAATAATATCTTTCATCATTTTTTCTGTAGTATAAATCATAGTATCAGCTGTATTTTTGATATCAATCATTTCACGTTTTTTCTTGTCTTCATCAGCATGAGCTTCAGCGTCTTTTTTCATTTTTTCTATATCTGCATCAGAAAGTCCAGAGGAAGCTTCAATACGAATTGATTGTTCTTTACCAGTACCTTTGTCTTTGGCTGATACTTGCAATACTCCATTGGCATCAATATCAAATTTTACTTCAATTTGTGGTATACCACGAGGAGCTGGTGGAATTCCATCAAGCATAAATGTTCCCAATGCTTTGTTATCAACTGCCATTTCACGTTCACCTTGCAAAACATGAATTTCTACGCTTGGTTGACTATCAGCTGCTGTAGAAAATACTTGAGTTTTACTTGTTGGAATAGTGGTATTTCTATCTATAAGCTTTGTACATACACCACCAAGAGTTTCAAGACCAAGAGAAAGTGGAGTGACATCAAGAAGTAAAATTTCTTTGCCCAAGTCACCTTGAAGTTGACCAGCTTGAATAGCAGCACCTACAGCCACCACTTCGTCTGGATTGACACCAACATGTGGTTTTTTACCAAAAAATTTTTCAACACTTTGTTGTACAAGTGGCATACGAGTCATACCACCAACTAGCACTACTTCATTAATATCTTCTTTTTTGATTCCAGCATCTTCAAGAGCTTTTCTAAGAGGAACCATAGTTCTTTCAACAAGATCAGACACAAGTTCTTCCAATCTAGCACGACTAAGTTTCAAACTTAAATGTTTTGGACCTTCAACACCAGAAGTAATAAATGGTTCATTGACTTCGCCATCTACAGTACTTGATAATTCAATTTTTATTTTTTCAGCAGCGTCTCTGACACGTTGTAATGATAATGGATCATTACCAAGATTAATGCCTTCTGTTTTTTTGAATTCTTCTAGAATCCATTCCATAATTTTTTTATCAAAGTCATCACCACCAAGATGTGTATCACCGTTAGTAGCTTTTACTTCTACTGTAGATTGTGCGCCATCATGAGAAATTTCCAAAACAGAGACATCAAAAGTACCACCACCCAAATCATAAACTACAATTTGTTGATCACCTTTTTTGTCAAAACCATAAGCAAAAGCAGCTGCTGTAGGCTCATTAATAATACGAGCAACTTTTAATCCAGCTATTTCACCAGCAGCAATAGTAGCTTGTCTTTGTGAATCATCAAAATAAGCAGGAACTGTAATTACAGCTTCAGTTATTTTTTCACCAAGTTTTTCTTCAGCATCTGCTTTTAATTTTTGCAAAATCATGGCTGAAATTTCTGGTGGAGTATATTCTTTGTCACCCATTTTTATTTTCAATTTATCACCATCTTTGACAATAGTATAAGGTGAATGTTTGATAGTATCTTGTACTTCTTTATCCTCAAAACGACGCCCAATCAGACGCTTGATAGAATAAAGAGTATTACTTGGATTGGTTACAGCTTGACGCTTGGCAAGTTGACCAACAAGACGCTCACCTGTTTTGGAAATTGCTACTACCGATGGTGTAGTTCTATTTCCTTCTTTGTTTTCTAGTACTTTTGGCTGACCACCTTCGATGATAGCCATACAACTGTTGGTTGTTCCTAGATCTATTCCTAATATTTTTCCCATATTTTTCTGTATATTAAATTATTTTTTAATTATTTTTACATTTACTTTCTTTGATTTTTTATCTTCAGACTTTGGACATTTTATTCTGAGTACCCCATCTTCAAACTCTGCACTCACATTATCTTCTTGGACGGAAACAGGCAAAGCCACTTGACGAAAGAATGAGCCACTACGAACTTCTTTACGATAATAATTTTTTTCATCTATTTCATGTTCTCTTTTACTTTCACCTTGAATAGTAAGTACACCACCTTCTACACTTATTTCTATTTGCTCTGGATTCACTCCAGGCAAAGTAGTTTCAACCATGACGTCTTCTTTTGTTTCGTAGATGTCAACGGCCGGTACAAAAGTTTTCTGATTGAAATCACCATTGTTGGTAAGAGCAGGAAAATTTCTTACCATTTGTTCCATTTCAGAAAATGAATCCCATATTCTTGGTAACATATTTTTCTCCATACATCCCGATCCGCCGAAGGACGGAGAGGGATCTTTCTTAAGAATGAATTATTTTAATAGATATATATTGAAAACTAGTAATCACGTCTAAGTAAATTAACTAAATAAAAACGTTTTTATTTAGGAAAGATCCCTTACTCAATTCCTTCGTTCCTCAGGAATTTCATTTCGGGATTAGTGACCTTTCGCAATTATCACTTTTGCCACCTTTATTATTTTTCCTTTCATTTTATAGCCAACATCAACTTCTTTCAAGATTATCCCCTCTTCTTCATCTGATTCTTCTTCTCCCAAAGCCTCATGCATTTCTGGATTGAACTTTTCACCAACAGTTTTTATTTCTTCTATATCGAAGTTTTTGAGAACAACACCAAATTGTTTCATTATAAACCCAACTCCATCTATCCAATTTTTTATTTTTTTATCTTTTTCATTTTCTACATCCAATTCTGGATGATGTAAAAATGCTTTTTTAAAATTGTCATACACTGGCATAAATTCTGTCAAAACTTGTAATTCACTTATTCTTATCCATTCACTTTTTTTGTCATCTATTTCTTTTTGTAAATTTTGGTAATCAGCTTGAGCTCTTTGCCAACCAGATTTGTATTCTTCTAATTGTTGTTCCAATTCAACTATTTTACTATTTATTTTCTTATCTTCTTTTATCTTTTTTTTATCTTCAGACATAATTTTTATTTAAAATTTCTTTAATAAATAATCCAACAAAGTATAATTGGTAGAATAGTCCATACGTACTGGACCCAAAACCATAAACAAAATGTTATTTTTCAATTTGACACCAATCAAACCACACATACTACCAAATGGATTGTTTTCACCTATCAAAATAATTGGTTTATCTTTCAAAATATTTTTGTAAATATCTCCTATTGTATCTTCACACTGATCAAAAATTGCTGATACACTTACCATATAAGAATAATCATGAAATTCTGGCTGAGAAAAAAGATTTTTGATACCAGTATAATAAAGCGAACCAGCACCAAAAGCAATTATGACAGCATTACCAGTCTTTTCAGAAATATTTTTGGCAATAGTTTTCAATTCGTCATCTGCTTTTTCTTCAGAAATAATATTTAGATTATCAGCTATTTTTTTGCTAATAGTCTTCACTTGCATAATATTTTCTACATAATATTTGTAACCAAGTTCAGTCGGAATTCTACCAGATGAAGTGTGAGGATGGGTCAAATAACCGTTTTCTTCCAAATCACGCATTTCATTCCTAATAGTAGCTCCACTAAGATCTAAACTACAATTATCTACCAAAAAACTAGAACCAATAGGCTCAGCCGACTTTGTATAATTTTCAATAATTAATTCTAATATTTTTGATTTTCTTTCATCCAACATATTTGAGTTTTTTAGCACTCTTATAATTACAGTGATATTATACTATTATCACTCTAACCTGTCAAGTGCTAATCCATAATTTATAAAGTCCATAAAGTTTGTAAAGTTACAAAGTCCTTATAACTATGCATTTACTTAACAAAAAACACTGTTTTTTACAGTGTTTTAATGTTCAAATATTTTAATGAAAACTATTCAATATCTGCCACACTCTTACCAGCATTTCTAATTTCAGCAATACTAGAAATTTCACTAAGTAAAACATTTTCTACATAAATACCACGAGAATAAAATATTCTTTCTAATTCATTTTTTAATTCAATTTCTACAGCATCACGCTTGGCACCAATAATTTCTTCAGTGTTAAAACGACTAATAACCATACGCATACGACTACGCATAGTTGGACGAATAATTTTTTCAACGAAATCTTCACCAATAGTTTGCCAAATATTTGGAATTTGATGAATATCCAAACGTATCAAAACAGTACCTTCTATGGCAATTTTTTTATTACTTTTAGTTACGGCTCCAATAGGCACATCTCCCATAGCTCTAGGATTTAGAGGATTGAATTCTCTGGTTATAGCATATTCCAAAGTCTGAGTATTAAAAAGTCTAGCCTTTTGCCAAAAAGGAATTTTTAAATGAAGACCTGGAGTCAAAACTTTTCTAAGTACTCCTCTACCAAGATCATAAACACAAGCTACGTGACCCGGTGGAACTTTTATAAATAAACCTTTTAGTACATCCTCCATGACAAATGAATACATTAATTTGTCCAGTGAATCTCCAGCCATATATTTTTATTATAATAAAAATTAATTTATTTGTTTTTTGTGTGATCTAAACAATGTTCTAATAAATAAACCTAACAACATACTAAAAAACATTGATGTCAAGATAAATACTGATTTTACCATTGGCAAAAGCCAAAGAATATAAAAAGAAAATGCTGGAAACAATACAAAATATGCAAGATCAGACTTAGTAACATTTTCTTTATGCTTCTTTAAATCTATGTATATATCTGCCAAAAGAATAATAGCTACAAAACCTGGCCACAATATATCATGTCTATTACCAAGATTAAAACCAAAAAAATAAATATTGATACTACCTGGAAAATCTACCCAATCATACAGAGTACGTAACAATTTTTCTCCAGTAATACCTTGCAAAAATACTTGATAAAGCAAAACTAAAACAAGCAACTGAATACCCAAAGATAATACTTTTGCCCAAGGATTTATCTTATTTTTTTTAACTAGTTTTCTAATTTCTTCTTTTTGAAGCATTGGATCATTACGATAATCTTTCTCAATTTTTTTGATATCTTCTTGTACTTGTTCATCACGCACTTTGTTTCTCTCGCCAATAATATTCAAAGGCAAAAGCAAAATACGCAAAACAATAGTCAAATAGACTACTGACCAACCTAAATTTTGGTTGGTAACATTATTATACAACCAAATAAGGACATTAAATACAGGCTGGTATAACAAATCATTCCAAATAAAGCTCCACATAGTATAATTTTGATAACTAATTATATTTGTATAATAGCTCATTTTGATAAAAAAAGCAAATAAACCTAGTTTATAAAGTTTGTAAAGTTGAAAGTTAAAAGTACAAAAAATGCTAAAATAAACATTACTTTATAAACTTTATGAACTTTAAAAACTTTTAACTCAATTACTCTTTTCTAATCGCTACAATAGGACTCAAAGATGCTGCTCTTTTGGCTGGATAAATACCAAAAAACAAACCAACAGCCGTAGAAAATCCAATAGCTAATATAATAGAATAAAATGGAATGGAAAACATCCATTTTATTCCAAAACTATTGGCTCCTAAATAAATACCATAAGAAATTATAATACCAAATAATACACCTACTATACCACCAACTGAAGTCAACATCATGGCTTCTATTAAAAATTGCCACAAAACATCTTTTGATTTGGCTCCAAGAGATTTACGAAGACCTATTTCAAAAGTACGTTCAGTCACAGTTACATACATAATATTGGTAATTCCCACACCTCCCACAAGAAGAGAGATACAAACAAGTGCAATAAGTAATAATGTGATGCCACCTAACACAGTTTCCAAAGTAGCTCTAGCTTCTTTCATACTAGTTACTTGAAAATCATCTTTATCAGGATCTGTAATATCGTGTCTTTCACGCAGTAGCATTTCTATATCTTCTTTGGTAGTTTCTAATTTAGACATATCTACTACATAAGCTCCCACACCCATCACATAATCTGTCCCTAAAAATCTTTTTTGCATAGTTTTAGTTGGTATATATACAGCGCTATCCATATCCAACCCAAAACTAGCTCCAACTTTTTCTTGTACACCCACTACACGAAAAGATTTTCCTTTTACAAAAACAATTTTACCAACAGCAGTATCATTACCAAACAAATCTTCACTTATTTTTGAACCTAAAAAAATTACTTGTGCCAAAACATTTTCTTCATCAGAGTTATAAAATCTACCTTGCGCAATTTTTACACTATTTGCTTTTGCGTAATCCGCACCATAAGCCAAAACAGTAACTGTTTTATTTTGTTCACGATATTTTATTACTTGTTGACTAGTCAAATAACCATAAGCCAAAGAAATATTTGGATGTTTTACTATAGCTTCTATATCTGTATTTTTTAAACTTGTAATAGAAACACCAGTAGCCATACTTGTAGCACTACCACTATTTCCCTTTCCAGGTACACGCACTTCAATATTGAGAGTGTTTGGACTAAAAATATCCAAAGCACCCAAAACCATAGATTCCAATCCCTTACCTGCTGAAATAATAATTACAACCGAAGCAATACCAATACTAAGAGCAATAGTAGTTAAAATAGTACGCATCTTTTGTCTAATTAAAGCCGTACCTGAAATTTCAAATAAGTCTTTTATAAACATACAAAATTTTGAAAAGTGAGTTTATGATTAGACAAAATACAATTAAATAAAAATATTACTCTATAAATTACCTATGTTGAAAATGTTGTACCACTTACATTTGTTGTAATTGATTTTCAATTATAGCAACTTCATCATTTAGAACATTTTAACACTACTATTCATAACGTAATGATTCAATGGCATTCAATTTGCTAGCACGACGTGCTGGTATAATACCAATTAACAAACCAATTCCTACAGATACACCACAGGCTAACAAAATTGAACCAAATGTAATCACTAAATCCCATGAATAACCCATATTTTGAGCTGTTTTTGCTACAACAACTGAAATCAAAACACCAAAAATTATTCCAATAGCACCACCAAGAAAAGTAATTACCATTGACTCTACCAAAAATTGAAAAATAATTTGTCTAGATTTGGCACCAATAGCCTTACGCAAACCAATTTCTTGAGTACGCTCTTGGACAGTGGCAAGCATAATATTCATAATACCAAAACCACCAACAATCAAAGACAAACTAGCAATAGCTACTAAGAAAAACTTTAGAGCATTAGTAATATTAGATATGGCATCAAGACCTTGAGCAGCGGATCTAACAGAAAAGTCATCACTCTCCCCCGTTCCAATATTATGTCTATCACGCAAAATTTGTTCAACACTTTCCACAGCTTGATCAACATTTTCAGCAGTATTGACTTTTATTCTCATATAGTTTACATAATCTATACCCAATAATAATTTTTGAGCTGAAGAAATTGGAATAAATATCTGGTCATCTTGATTTTGAAAACCACTTACACCACGCTCTTTCATCACACCTACAACAAAAAAATTTACTTTTCCTATTCTAATTCTTTTTTCCAAAGCATTTTCATTACCAAAAAGTTTGTCTTTGACACCAAATCCCAAAACGACAACTCTTCCAGCAGTCTTTTCTTCTTCCTCTGTAAAAAAATGACCAAATTCAACATCAGTATCTTCTACAACAATATAACTAGCAGTAGTACCAGTATAATTACTAGTTATACTATTATCCCCTGCTATAATAGTATCGTTACCAGTCACATACATAGCCACATTTTCTATACATTTGCAACCATTTTTCAAGATCTCTTTTCCGTCATCATAAATCAAAGTAGTAACTACTATTCCCAAAGCTGAAGCAGGAGGTCCATCTTTTTCTGAATTACCAGGCAAAACACCAATAAGATTTGAACCCAAACTTTTTACCTGATTTATTATTAGACTTTGAGCTCCAGCTCCAACAGACAACACAATAATCACTGCCATTACACCAATTACAATTCCAAGCATTGTCAAAAAAGAACGTGCTTTACTGTGCGCTATTGTCTGCCAAGAACTTGTTATATTCTCTATCACGTCCATATTAATTACAACAATCCGGAGTGTTAATACTTACAAAAACTTACTTAATTAAAGTCCCATTCTCATCGGCGATTTGTCTTTTCTCCACAGGTTTGTCTGATTCTATAAGACCATCTTTCAAAGTAATAATACGCTCTGCATGCTCGGCTGTGTATTTTTCATGAGTAACAAGAATAATACTATGTCCCTTATCTCTATTTAAGTCCTGTAATATCTTCATAACTTGTAAACCAGATTTGGAATCAAGATTTCCTGTAGGTTCATCAGCAAAAATAACTTCAGGATCATTGACCAAAGCTCTGGCAATAGCCACACGTTGTTTTTCACCACCAGAAAGCTTACTTGGAGAATAATCCAATCTATGACCAAGACCAACTTGGATGAGTAATTCTGTAGCTCTTTTCACTCTTTCCTTCTTTGAAACTTTAGTATAGAGCAGTGGCAACATCACATTTTCTAGAGTTGTAGAACGATTGAGAAGATTGAAGGCTTGAAACACAAAACCAATTTTATTACTGCGCATATCTGCTAGCTCATCATCACTAAGTTGACTAACATCACGTCCTTCAAACAAAAAAGTACCAGAAGTTAAAGTATCAAGAAAACCTAAAATATGCATCAATGTAGATTTACCAGAACCAGAAGGACCCATGATAGAAACAAATTCTCCTTTTTCAATATCAAAAGTCAGACCATGTAATATCTTGGTCACTACTTCACCATTTTCATATTGTTTTGTTAAGTCTTTTACTTCAATCAATTTGCTCATATATATACGAATTTTAAATTTAGAAATTTTAAATTTTAACTTGTCCGACTTGGTTGGAAACAATTTTAAATTTACAAAAAAATTAATTTAAAATTAAATAATTGAAAAATTGTTTTAAAATTCGAAATTCAAAATTACTAAATTACAGTTTCTCCCATTCCTGCACACTTTGCATATATTCATCTTTGATTGTAAAAAAATAATCTTTTACCTTTTCATAATCATTTTCTACTTTTCCATCCAAAATTGCTTCCTCTAAAGCTTTCTTGATTCTACCCACAGTTGGACCGGGTTTCAAATTACACAATTCCATAATTTCTTCACCACGAACAGGAGAATTGAAAGCCCGAAGTTTGTCTTTTTCCAAAACTTCAGCAATACGCTCTTCCAAAATATCATAATTCTTGAGACGCTTTTGTAATTTTTTTGGATTTCCAGTTGTAATATCACTGCGACACAAAGTAAGAAGATCTTCTAATTCTTCTCCAAGATTAACAACTAGACGACGTACAGGACTATCGGTAATTCCTTCATCCATCAAGGCAATTGGTTGTTGGTGCCAACGAACTAATTTGGCAACATATTCAGTATCACTTTTACTCATATGTAAACGTTTGCCAATTTGACGAACTATCTTTCTACCAAGATGTTCATGCATATCAAAAGCCCAACCACGTTTTGCTACAAATTGTTTGGTTCCAGGTTTGCCAATATCATGCATCAGGGCAGCATAACGCAACAAAGTATTGTCTGAACGTTCAGCCAAATTGTCTACTACTTTGAAAGTATGATCCAAATTATTTTTGTGAGTATGACCATACACCTCGTCTACCCCCCAAAGATCACAGACTTCTGGCAAAAATTCTTGCAAAAGTCCAGTTTCATACAAAATCCACAAACCAACAGAGGGTTTCGGCGTAGCAAGCAACTTGAAAAATTCCTCTTGGATTCTTTCAGCAGAAATTATCTTCAATCTTTCTTTATTTTTTGTGAGAGCCTGATAAGTCTTTTTTTCAATTTCAAAACCAAGTTGAGAAGCAAATCTAGTCGCACGCAACATACGAAGTGGATCTTCCGAAAATGTGACGTCAGGATCAAGTGGTGTTCTGAGTATTTTTTTGGCTAAATCTTTTTGGCCATCAAAAGGGTCTTCAATAGTTTTGGACAAACCACTGGCGATAACTTTTCGTGCCATGGCATTGATTGTAAAATCACGTCTTTCTAAATCTGTTTTCAAATCAGTAGCAACAACTTTTGGTTTGCGAGAATTACTATCATATTTTTCGGTTCTAGCACCAGCAAATTCAATTTCAAATAATTTTTCTTTGTTACCATCTTCCAAAAGTTTGGTAAAAACAAATCTAGCAGTATCAAAATCAGGGAATTCAATTAGAGTTCCTTCATCATCATATTTTTGTTCAAATTTCTTAGCAAAATCTAGACCGCTGCCAACAACAACAAAATCAATATCCTTTTTAATTTTTCTGTCCAACAAAAGATCACGTACATAGCCACCAACAGCGTAAACCTCTATTTTTTCTTTTTTAGAAACTTGATAAATTGTAAAAAATATTTTTTTTATGTTCATAATTAAAATCAGCGTTTATCTGCATTTAAAATCCGTATAAATCCGCGTCTTTAAGCATTTTGTCTAACCACAACCTCTTGTCCATCTTGCAATCCAGAAGTAACTTCAATCAAACCATTATCACCACGAAGCCCTGTTTCTATAAAAACATTACTTGTCTGTCCATTATCTAACACAATTACATATTTTTTGCCATTATCATCAGTTTTGATAGTTCTTTGTGGTATGTACAAAACATTGTCTTTCTTTTCAGTATAAAAAAGAATATTAGCTGTCATACCATTCAAAATATGATATTGACTATCATTATCTTCCATAGAAATCGTAACTTTGTAATAAACTACATCTTGAATCACAGTCTCCCCTGTTTCTATTTGACTGACTTTACCTACAAAATGGTGATCTTCACCATAAGCATCAAGAGTAATGTCAGTATCATCTCCAATAGAAATTTTGATAATATCTGTCTCTGGAATATCTACATTAATTTCAAATAAATGTGGATTTACTAATTGAGCAAAAACATCTACTGAATTTACAAATTCACCAACTTTACCATTGAGCTTGGCAATAGTACCAGCTACAGGAGCTATTATTCTACCTTTATTACGAGTAGCCACAGCCTGAGATAGACTAGCTTGAGTGCCAGCAAGTTGGGCACGAGCGGAAGAAACGTCTTCACTGCGAGCTGGGTTTTTGACATCATTGTACTGAGCTTCAGCTTGAATCAAACTGGCTTGGGCAGAAGCAATATCAGCCTCAGCCTTTGTCTTGGCATTTTCCAAATTAGCTTTGGCTTTGTCATAAGCGATTTTGTAGGTAATATAACTATTTTTGGCAGTTTCTACAGCTTGAACATTACCAATCAATGTTGCATATTTACTACTTATATCCGTTCTATCAATATTAATTGTAGATTTTTTGGTAGTCAAATCTGTCTGAGTCAAATTACCAATTGGCACTGTAGCATCAAGCATTTGAGACATTGTAAACAATAAATCCCTAGAAGCAACAAGACCTTCTTCAGCTATTGTGGCGACATTATCTATTTCATTATGAACAGAATTCAAACTAAGATTATTACTCGCAATATCTAAATTATTTTTAGCTGATTTGGCAACACTATATTTTGTTTTAGCAATGTTCAATTTACTACTATCCAAAGCTGACAAGACAGCTTCAAAATTATCATTGGCTAAAGTATTATCAATACCCAAAATATTATCAGAATCAGTCAAAGCATTGGCTAAAGAATTCTGAACTGATTGAATATTGACAAACAAATCTTGATAAGCATTATCAACTATCTGACTATTTTCTCCACCAACGGATAATTTCAAATTATTTTCTGCAGTTTGCAAAGTTGCCTCAGCATTAGCAACAGCATCAGCTGATGTGGATTTTATTTGATTTAGACTTGCTTGAGCTTTATCATAATTTGACTTGATACTCAAAACATAACTATCAGTAGCACCTGCTAAAACTTTGTTCAAATTGGCTTTGGATTGTTGTACTGAAGCACTAGCTTGAGCCACTTGAGCATTTTCACTACTAACGTCCACCTCAGCTATAATATCCCCTGCTTTGACTTTATCATTTACTTTTTTATAAATTTTGGCCAGATTAGCACTCTTTTGAAAACGTAAATCTAATGAACCAGATGATTCTACATTGCCAGTGGCATCAACTGTTTGTGACAAAGTTCCTCTCTCAACTTTGATAGTTTCATAAGTTGGTGGTTTATTGGAATTTTTTATTTTGGCATAAACACCAAAAGCAACCAAAACTAAAATAACCACAAAAATATAAAACATTTTTCTTTTGTACCATTTCTTTTTCTTTTTTTCTTCGGACATATTATTTTCTTTAATGGACTACCTCGCACAGCATCGTGCCCTAGGCTGATCAGTCCTCTGGCTGAAGCTGACGAGGTATCAATTGGATTATTTTGCAGCAAGCTACGAGGAATTAAACCTTGTCCGCCTTGGGCGGATTAATATTGTTCAATTGAAGATTCAATTTGGAAATAAAATCAGTCATGACTTTGGTTGGCATAAGAATTACCATACCATGCTTTTCGACAACTACAAAATTGTCACCTTTTTTAATTTTTAATTTTTCGCGCAATTTCTTTGGTATAACTAATTGTCCTCTTTCACCAACAGAGGTGGTACCATGTATGTTGCCAAAAAATTCTTCCTTGGCTTCTTTTTTCATAAGTGATGAATTATAATTTTATACCACCAATTTGAGAAATTAACTTTCAAAAAATAAATTCTGTTAATTAATTACTAGTCCGCCTTGCTAAGCACGCCTGGGGCTGTGGGTGGAAAAATAAATAAATATGAATTATCATATTTATCATACCATACTAAACAAATTTGTCAACTACTATAAAATGTTTCTCAAAAGATTTTCAAAAGCTCTTCTAGGATCATGCTTACTAACTATACAATGATAAATAGTATTAGCAAAAGGAGTACCCAAATCGTATTTTTTTACTAATCTAATCAGGCACTCTACAGCATCAATACCTTCTATTGTTTGACCTACTTTTTCTTTAGCTTTGAGAGCTGGCATTCCTTGACCTAGATATTTACCGAAACGATGATTACGACTATCTTCACAAAGCGAAGTTCCTATAAGATCACCTAAACCAGCTAGATCATAAGCAGTACGTCTTTTACCACCCATAGCTTTGGTAATATCAGCAATTTCTTTGATGGCATAAGTAATCAAAGCAGCTTTAGTATTTAGTCCATAACCAAGGCCTTCACACATACCAATTGCAATACTATAAACATTTTTGAATGATCCACCCACATCTACTCCAATTACATCATGAGTTGGTACCAATTTGATATATTCATTTTCCATAATTGACCTAACTTTTTTGATAGCATTATTATTTTTGGAAGCTATATTCATAGCTGTAAAATTTTTGTTCACCATCTGTGAGGCAATTGCTGGACCTGAAATAGTTACTACATTTTTTTTCAAATTTGAACGTAAATGTTTAGCAATTATAAAAGAAGTAATTTGCAAACTTTTAGTGTCTATTCCCTTTGATAAATCTATTACTATTGCCCTATTTTTGATATTTCTGGCTGCAAAGGCAATAGTATGTTCAAGCACACCACTCGGAATAGCCAAAAAAACAAAAGAAGAATCCAACAAAGCTTCTTCAATACTATATTTAACTATAATATTTTCTGACAGTTTAACACCTTTTAGATAATTTTTGTTTTCATGATGTTTTTCAATTTGTTTCAAAGGTTCTATATCCCCTTCCCAATTCCAAATATTAACAATATTACCATTATCAGCCAAAACTTGAGATATAGCGGTCCCCATATTTCCAGCACCGAGGACTGTTACAATATTTTTTTCTTTTTTGTTTTTTTTCATAATGACAAACTATTATTTTTTATGAGTTTATAATAAATTGAGATAATTTTTTGGTTTCCCCCTCGAGGGGGATAAAGGGGGTGTTACCACCGTAATTACTTACAAAACGGTAACACCTCCCTGCCCCTCCTCAAGGAGGGAACCCTTCTAGAAAATTTTTATAATAAAAATAGTATCAAAACACCAATAATTATTCTATAAATAACAAAAGGTGTAAAGTCCCATTTTTTGATAATTTTTAAGAAAAAAGAAATAGCAAAAAAACCACTCAAAGATGAAAAAACAAAACCAGTAGTCAAAACTAACAAATTCAAATTCCCTAAACCGTTTTTTACCAAATCAAAAACATTACTAAGTCCTGCTAACAAAATAATAGGTACACTCATTAAAAATGAATATTCTGCCGCTGTGTTTTTGTCTAATTTGCTAAATAATCCAGCTGTCATAGTAATACCAGACCTAGAAGTACCTGGTATCAGTGCTAGAGCTTGAGAAATAGCTATAAATAAATTATCTTTCCAAGAAATTTGTGCTAATTTTTTTGTTTGTGTCTGTCTCTTGGCATATCTATCGGCCACATACAAAATAATACCCCAAAAGATAAGACTAAAAGCAATAAAAGTAGAAGAACTGAAAGTATTCTCCAACCAATCACCCCAAAAATACCCAACAGCTCCAGCAGGTATGATACTAAAAGCTATCAACCAAGCTATTTTTTTGTCTGACTTCACTTCTTCACTAATATCCTTTTTATAATTGAAAAAAGCCAAAATGAGTTGCCACAACTTTTTACGGAAATAAAAAACTACGGCGAGTAGTGTACCCAAATGTAAGATTACGTCGAAAGCGATAGGATGATCAGACCAACCAAAGAGTCTGGGTAAAAAAATAAGATGTCCAGAAGAAGAAATTGGTAAAAATTCACTCAAACCCTGGACAATTCCCAAGACTATAGATTGGATTATGGTCATAAATATAAGTAAAAAATAAGTGTTTATATTATAACAGATTTTGAGAGAAAATGGTACAAAAGACCTTGCAAATTGTGCGTTGTGTGGTATTATTAGTTTAAGTTTAAGTTAAAATTTAAAAATTAATATGCCTTACCTAAAATTTATTTCTGACAAAAATTTAATTTCTGCTGTTAGTAAAGTTATAAATGTAATTGAAAAAGCTGAACAGGATGCAGAAGTCAACATACATAAAAATGTAATAGACCCATTTTCTGCTTTGTTCCATGGAATTACAAAATCTATACCTTATACAGATTGGATGGAACAAGAAAAAGCTAGACAAACTCAAAAAACAATGCAAAATTCTATAGGTGATTTTCACCAAGATATTTTAGGTTCAATTTCTGGTTGGAAAAACCTTGGCACAGGAGGTGGTTTAGATGTCATAAATAAAAAAATGAAAATAATTGCTGAAGTCAAAAATAAATACAACACCACAAAAGGAAACCATTTAGTAAAGTTATATGACGACATAAAAAATACTCTCAAAAATTATGAATATACTGGTTATACTGGCTATTATGTCGAAGTAATCTCAAAAAGAAGAAAAAAATATGATAAACCATTTACACCATCTGAAAAAGGAAAAAGACGTCCAGCAAAAAACAAAATAAGAGTAATTGATGGCGTTAGTTTTTATGAAATGACAACTGGAAGAAAAAATGCACTTCTTGAGTTATTTGACATTATCCCCCAGGTTATTGCTGACAAACACAATTATAAATTGAATAAACAAGAAAGCAAAGAGTATCACAAATTATTCAAAATGGCTTTTTCCACAGAATAACCTTCACATAGGCAATGGTTATATGATATAATAATGATAACTTAATCCACTATCATTTTTTATATGAAAAGTACAAAAAAATATTTTACAGCTGGCGAGACTGCCCTCCTACTAAACATATCTATTGATACTATCAGACGCTGGGACAAATCCGGTTTGATTAAATCTTTTCGAAATGATAGAAATGACAGAATGTTTTTACTAGATGAAATTAAAAGAATCCAAAATAAATCTGGTAGCAAAACAAACAAATTCAAAATTTTAAAAAATAAAAAGAAATCATCATATACAGCAATTGAGTTATTTGCAGGTGCGGGGGGAACGGCCATAGGAATGGAAAATGCAGGTATTGAGCATATCCTATTAAACGAATATGATAAACACGCCTGTGAAACATTAAGGACAAACAGACCAGATTGGAACGTAGTTGAAGACGACGTACGAAATCTAAAATTTGAGGAAGGACAAGCTGATATTGTGCAAGGAGGTTTTCCATGTCAAACTTTTTCCTATGCTGGTAAAAAGATGGGATTCGAAGATATACGAGGAACTTTATTTTTTGAGTTTGCTAGATGTGTAAAAGAAGTAAAACCAAAAATTGCAGTCGGAGAAAATGTAAAGGGATTATTAAATCACGATGGTGGAAGAACTCTAAAAACAATGGTCTCTGTTTTAGAAGAATTGGGATACAAGGTTAAATATAAAGTTCTTAGATCACAATATTTAGATGTATCTCAAAAAAGAGAGCGTCTAATTATCATTGGAGTAAGAAACGATTTGAATATACCAATTTCATTTCCTAAAGAAAAGGATTATATAATTCCTCTACGCGAGGCTTTACACAAATGTCCAAAATCTGAAGGTCAAAAATATCCAGAACATAAAAAAAACATTTTAGATCTTATACCTCCTGGTGGTTATTGGAGAAATTTACCTGAAGATTTACAAAAAAAATATATGGGGGCAAGCTTTTACATGGGTGGTGGAAAAACTGGTATGGCTAGAAGACTTTCTTGGGAGGAACCTTCACTTACGTTGACATGTAGTCCAGCACAAAAGCAAACAGAACGATGTCATCCTGAAGAAACTCGCCCTCTCACAGTACGTGAATATGCTAGAATTCAAACATTCCCTGATGATTGGAAATTTTCAGGCTCTATCTCTCAACAATACAAACAAATTGGTAATGCCGTACCTGTAAATCTTGGTTATCATATTGGGAATACACTTATACAAATGCTAGAAGGTGAAATAGCCGAAGAAGATGTAGAACAAATTTACACACAACAACAATTGTTTTCTTTTGCCACATAACATATAAAATATAATTATTTGTCTCACAGAAATTATAAACAAAACATCTTCATGTTGTTTTAATATTTTTCCGCCCAAGGCGGATTCGCCTTGGGCGGAATGTTTTAATGCTTTAATAACAAAGTTAGAAAAACAACTTCACAACACTATAAATTGTTCCTAATAGTAAAATTAAAAACAAAGGAATCATGGTCAAAAGTATATGATGCAACTGATATTTATCATTTTTCAAATGTCCTAAATTTTTGGCACGCCAATAAATAAGTAAAGCCAAAAGCATTTGGGTACTTACCACAACACCACCAACAATATCAATGACAGCCACAAATTTTCTAACTCCTAAAGAAAATATAACTAAAGGTACAACTACCGTAATAAGAAAAGACTTTATATTAGATAATTTGTAGTCCCAAGCCAAAGAATCTCTAAGAGCTAAACCGGTCATCAAAAATCCAGTACCCATCGCTAATATGGCAAACAAATTACCAAAAAAATAAACAGATGGACCGACTTTTTGACCCAAAGAAATCGTAGCGAGTTCAGAAGTATTATTTCCTGTCACACCTAATACTGCGACTACAAACAAAATATAGGCAGTAATAACAATAATACTAGAAATTACAATAGATTTTTTGAAATCTTTACTTTTATTTCTTAATAAACTGTGAGCTTCTGGAATAGATGTGACACCAGAATAAGCAAACAAAATCACACCAAAAGGGAAAAAGACGTTTTTTAAATCTGTATAAACATAATTTTGATAATCAACATGAGGAGCACTGATCCAAACGATCAATAATATAATAAACAAAATAGACAAACTCAATACAAAGTCAATAATTTTTATAGCCCTAATACCAATAAACAATAATAAAGAGAAAAAAGTTACAAAAATCACAGACCACATAAATTTTGTACCACCAAACAAAGCAGACAAAGCTTCGCCTTCGCCGATCATATAGATAACAAGCACACCAAAAGACATCAAATAGAATAATAAAGTCATCAAGTATTCAGCTGGTTTGCCTAAATATTTCTTAGCCAAACCAACCATCTGCATATTTTGACCAGTTTCATCAGCAACCTGACCTAACATGAGATTCAATCCCATTATCAAAATACCAAATAAAACTAAATAAATTAAACCAACAAATAATCCTGATTTGGAAATGGCATATGGTAAACTAAAAATGCCAGCACCTATAGTAGAGGTAGTAATCAATGCCACTGCTTCAAACAATCCTATTTTTCTTTTGAAGACACCATTGTGCTGGACAATATTGAATTTTTCTTCTCGGTTTTTTTTGAAAAATAAGTACATAAAAAACGTATATAATAAATTTCAAATTAATAAATCCAAATTTCAACCTGTCCGCCTTGCCGTGCACGCCTTGGGCTGTGGGTGGAATCAATGACAAATTACTAAATGATAAAAATTTGATATTTGAAATTAGGTTTTGATTTGTCATTTGGGCTTTGAAATTTAAAATTGATTTTAGTCCAAATAGTTAATCATTATTTAATCATTAATTCTTTAACAAAATTCCAATAACTACTATCATTATTTTTTTCTTTCAGCCAATACCACCATTCCACACCCCACAAATAAGCGCGACCAATACCAATCCTCTCCACAAAATCAATATTTTTATTTAGTCTTTTAATATTCATAGTTTTCATTTGTTCTGGTATTGGTGTTTCATTTGGACCAAGGTCTGTAAACCATGGCTCAGCTTGTAGCTCAGAAACATACATACTTTCTAAGTGTATACCATTTAGGATAGCTTTGTAACGATAAAAAGTTGGCGGTAGCCAATCATAAGTCCACACCATGCCATTTGGACTACGCACCACTCTATATAGAGTTGTACCAAATAAATCACTCAATTGTGAAGCTTTCTTCCACCAACCCAACTCACCACTATCTGTAACAATTGTCCAATGTGGTTGGTCCAAAAAACTTACTAATTTTATTTCTTCATCTACTAAGTCAGGTCTAAAATTAACACATTCTCCAAATTTAAAATCTATAAATGGTTCATTTTCTACTTGCCACAATTCTAGAGCTGAATTATTTTTGTATCTATTTACAATCTGGGTTAAATAATTGTTTAGACTATCTTGATATTCTTTGACAGAAAGTTTGATAGCCCAATTCGGTACATAACATTCTGGCCAACGTGGTGCTTTTTGTCCAACCACCAAAGTAACTTTTATTCCAGCTTTTTTTGCTTCATTCATCATATAATCCATATCTCTAAAATCAAAACTACCTTTGTTTTTTTCAATGTTATTCCAAGGAGCTGATAAACGTATATATTTTGGTTTTAGATCCATTAAAACACTCTCATAAACTTTTTTCCAGTCTAAACCCAAATAAATGGCATGTTCTTTACTAAAAGAAACACCAAAATCAACTAAATATTTTTTGTAGCTACTAACCCACAAAAAAATATAGATTAAAAAAATTATAATTAAAAGAAAAATTAACACAAATTTCAAAAATTTCATAAGAATTAACTACAATACATTAAACTCACAAGGTATCTATTATATTATCTTTGCATCAAACTGCAATGAAAGATACTTGTCCTGCCTTTCGCGAAAGGCTGGGGTTAAAAAACAAATAAAGCTGTACCAAACACTACCAAAATAATAGCTACAATTTCAACAAATAATTCTTTTTTAGTAAAATATTCTTTAAATAATTTTGGTGCAAATTTTGTCAATAAAAAAACTAACAAAAACATTAAGATATATTGTACACCCACCAAAGCATTGACAACAGTGACACTACCAATCGCAATCGCATACTGGATAGCCACTACACCCACAATAGCCAATAATTTGTCCACAATGATAAGTATAGTAGTATTTTTGTTTTTATTGGTTATATCTGCTGTTTTTTCTGTTTTCCTAAAACTAAGATAAACAGCAGGGAAAAACAATGTAAAAATTCCTACTAGTCCAGTAGTAGCTCTAGTCCAAACGAAAGCAGTCCAAAATGGATAAATATTATAAAGATACTTAGCACTCACATGAGAAATAGCGAAAAACAAACCTGAAAGAATCGCCCAAATAAATCCTTTATGGAAACGACTGGCACTATTACGAACTTTTTCAAAAGACAAAAGAAAAGCTGAACAAACTAAAACAATCACCGCCACTTGTTTTAAACCAGTCAATTGTTCTCCCAAAAATAAACTAGAAAAAAGATAAACAAAAACAGTAACGAACGCACCATTAAAAGGCGAAATATGGGTAGTTTCATTATTTTTCAAAGCTATAAAAAGTGTCCACAGACCAAAACCAAAAGTCAAACCAGATATAGAAGCCCATAACCAATCAATACCTATTAACACTGGAAATCCCAAAAAAGGTAGAGCCAACAAAGCCCCAAACATAAAAATAGTAGAGTAAAATGTATAAATTATTGGTTCACTCAATTTTTCACTAACAATAATTTTGTCCAAAATAAAAATTATGGCAAAGCATACATATCCAACAAGTGCTATTATAAACCAGAGCATAATATCAAAATAACAAATAACAAAATCCAAATTCCAACTTGTCCGCCTTGGGAGGAATAATATACAAACCACAAATATAAAATTTGAAATTTGTTATTTGGATTTTGGAATTTTCTTTTTTAAATTATAAAGTCTACAATTTATTAAAAATACATTTTTATAACTGTACAAACAAACCTAAAACAAGTGCATATCTTCTATTTCACTTCTCTTGTTACGCAAGACAATATCTTCTACATGATAAGTACCATTACGAGGAGCATTGAGAAAACCATTCATAGCAGCATCAGCCAACCAACCAGAAGCCAACCAATCTTTGAGCCATTCATTAGTATATCTTGGATCTTCTTGCATCACACCAGCCCCAATTGAAGTCAACCAATCTTTGTTGAATTCTTCTTGTGAACCAATAGTTGGAGCAATAATAATTGGTAATCCCAAACCAGCATAAAAAGATAGTTCACTAGGCTTACTCCACAAAATGTCTGTAGTATTAAGTACACTATTAAATTTTGAAAAATAATCAAATTTTGATTCTGCTGAATAAATAAGAAAAATATTTTTATTTATTTTGTCAGACAAACCCAAATCTTGAAATACTGCTTGATAATAACGAAAAACATCATTTCGTATGCCAGAAACTAAATTTAAGCATATTTTTCCTTTAGAAATTTCTTCTCTCAGACTACCCGCAATTTCAGCTCCCAATTCACGCTGAGCACCAGCCCCACCTACTGCAAAAGTAATAGTCAAAGGATGGTCAGATTTAAATTTTGTTGAACAAAGATTTGTGCCCAAAAATTTGGTCATAGTATATTTGTATTTGGAACGATAACGACCTTCTGTATCCAAATTGACAATACGTTTGGCCAAACTACTTTTTAAAATTTCTAATTTTGGACCACCAATATTTTCTTTTGGCAAAGGAAAACCAGTAATAAATATTTTGTCCTTTTTGATACCATAAGATTCTAATCTCTCTTTGACTCTTCTTGTAGGTACTAAATAATTGATACGGCTAAGCTTTGGTTCTAATGGTGCCCAAGCTCGACTAATATCAGTATCTGTACAAATACAATAGATATCACCTTTATAATTGTGTTCTTCAGCAAAAAAAGCTGTGGTAAAAAATGAAGTAACAAAAGGTAAATGTTCTAATTTGTTAAGTTTGTCTATTAAATCTTTTCCCCAACCATTTTTGATCATGCCAAAAATTTGTTTTACCTGCAAAGTAGGACGTGACAAATCACGTTGTGGATAAAATGGCTCTATACGTTGCAAATAATCCATAAAACTAAAGATATAACTACCAACTACAGGCAAATGCTTTAGTCTAGATATTTTTTCATAAATACTACGACCAGTATCCCATTTGAATTGATCACTTTTATTTATACCACCATACAAATTGGCATTTATAATTCCATGGTTTGCCATAGACAATTCTGGAACTTGTTGAGCCATATCATGCAAAGGATATACAGCCCTTTGATGACCATAACCCATATCGACTGTAACAATATAAGCTGTTTTAAATATTTCTTTTTCTGGCATAAAAATAATTATCTCTTTAATAAAGATAATTATAACATATATTACAAAATGGGTAAAATATAAACAATATTTGTATTTCTCAAAAATCTAACTTAGCAAAATTCAAATATTTTATTTTCCAATTTGGTAAATATTCTAGATATTTTACATCAACAATACTTATTTTTCCCATATAAAGATTTTTTAGACGATTTTCTGTATCTTCAGACAAATAATCAACTACTTTCAAATAACCTCTAAAATAAATAGCATCTCTTGTCAATCCACCCGGTAAAGAAGTATCAGACATTCCCCTTTTAGCTCTAAAACAAGCCAACCAAGCCTTTTGATTACTCAAATTATATTCCTTTTGCAAAAAGTTGAATAATTCCAAAAAAGACATACTCTGAGCATAATAAATAGCAATAACTAAATAAGTTGGCCAAACATCTTTTAAACCAAGGCTAAGACCTAATTTTTTCTGATTATAAATAGCCAAACCCTCTTCTGTCTCTAAATAATTAGCTGTACCACGTTTAAAGATTTTATATTCTTGCAAAACACCATTTTCATAACGATAAACATGAGTACCTATTTCGTGTACCAAAAGAGCTTTGAGATGATTTTTACTACGTTTTGAAGTATTTTTGATAAAAATATTTTTTTTACGTGGGTCAACAGAAATAGATCTAACATTGTCAGAAGTTTTAATTTTCCAATTACTAAGTCTATTTTGTTGCAAAGCAAATTCAAAATCTTTAATTATTTGTTTGGAACTAACAATTTTGCTTTTGTCCTCTTGAATAGGATTATCTACAATGTATTTCTTAGCTTTTTCCAATAGTACCTCGTCCACAATACCATATAAATCTTGTGAGGCATGCGTATAATCAGAAGTACCCACAGCATCCAAAAATTGAATCTTAGAAATAATTTCATCTATTTTTTTTACAAATAAAGGATAAAGAGGATGATTGATATTTTTTGGTAAAGCACTTATTTCACGCAAAAGAGATGTAAAATTAATATCCGGTTTTCTATAAATAAACTGCGGCGAAAAATCTTTGGTAGCAAAAAATTTTTTCTTTTCTTCTTGTAAATTAAGTGGCTTGATATGCAACAAAATTTTTAATTGTTTATCAGTAATAGAAAGTTTTTTATCTATATTTCTAATAATTTTTTCAGAAATTGTCTTGGTAGTAGATACTGTTTTGGAAGAATCAATCTCTTCTCGTAGCTTAGGATCAATCAAAAAATTATTTAGTGTTTTACCACCAATAACCACTTTGTATGGACTAGCAGACAAATCAGTTTTTCTAAAAGGAAATCTTATTCTTTCTCCCCTAATCACTACATCAGAATAACGCTTCAATTTTTCTAGACCTTCCAAAGACTCATCAAACAATACCTCATTACTATGAGGATCTATCTTAGTCAAAACAGCACTATTTGGCGTATTTAATATATTTATCTCTTCAAAAAGTCCAATAATTTTTTTGTCAGATTTTGATTTTGCTTTTTTCTCTGGTTTTTTTGTAACAGCACTAAACAAGGCTTTACTTACTTCTACACCTTTTTCAGGACTAGAAACTTTCAAATCTTCTACTTTTTGTAATCTATGTTTCAAAGGAATTTGATTAGCAATTTGTATTCCCAAACCGGCTCGAGCATTCAACTCAAGAATTTTTATACCGGTTTTACTAAGAACCAAGTCAACTGCCAAAAATTTAACTTGACTAGCCTGTTGAGCTTTTGAGGCTGTTATTAAAATTTCATCCCACATTGGTAACTTGATATTACGAACTTTTTCACCATTAGGTAATTTTCTAATAAATTTATTATGATGTACAGCATAATTGGCTTTGCCTGTAGCAATATTGATACCTACACCTACACCTCCAAGATGTAAATTAGCTTTGCCATGTGATTCAAAAGTTGGCAAACGAAGCATCGCCATGACTGGTACATAGTTAAAAACAATGACACGAATATCTGGCAAACCAACTTCTGTAAATGGATACAAATCTTTGTGAGGAAAAAGCATTTCTTCAAAAATTATTTGATCAGAAAGTCCAGAAATAGCATATTTACCATCAAGAATAGATACCATATGCAAGTACAAATCACGCCACTGATATTGCACACCTGTGACATCTTTAAAAATCAAACCTTTATGTTCTTTGATAACAACAATCCCCTCTCCACCAAAGCCATGATTTGGTTTGATAACAAAAGTAGCTGGTAAACTTTTTGGGTTGATATCAGCTAACTCCTTATGGATTTTGAGGACATTATAAATTTTGGCTACACCAATACCTCTAGTCATCAAAAAATTTTTGGTATAAATCTTATCATCAGCAAATTTTTTGCTTTGTTTGGTATTGTAACGACCAACATAATGAAGATTACGAGCATTCATCCCCAAAATAGCATTAGCTCTTTCAAAAAATTTCATAATTTTAAAAAATAATTTTTATTCTTCTTCACCAGTATGATTCAAAAATAAACTTCTAAATCTAATATATTCACTAACACGAAGACCTGTAAACTTGCCAAGTAAAAACATAAAGAAAATTGGAAACAAAACTATTTCTGGCCAAGAAATAAGTAAATTGTTGAAAGCTGACCAAACCATTAAATAATAAGATAATAAAATTACAAATAAAGTTTCTAAGACTCCAAAAAGAGCACTCTTAAAACCAGTTTCCAATTTTGCATCCATAAATTTTTCTGACAAAGTTGTCATCACAAGCATTGGGAAAATTGTCGCGGTCAAAGATAATGCTAAATTTAATTTTAAGACAACAGCAATCAAAAATAAAAAAGAAATTGAAATAAATGACAAGTTCAAACCAACCTTGGATAAGTTCAGCAATTCTACTTTATCAAAAAGATACTTAACTATCTGACTAACCACCACAGCCAAAAAGAACGTCAACAATCCTAGTGACAAACCCAAAATATAAAAAGCAATAGTAACTATAATTGGAGTAAATATACCAAAAGTGTTAATACCAACAACATTACGAAAAAATATAATTAAAAAAGACAAAAATGGAATTATTAAAATAAGATAAATACTGTCAGCAGGTACGCCTCTCTCAATAAAGTAGTTGACCAAAGTAGATAAAACATACCAACCGTTTTTGCTACTCGAACCATCAACATGTACA
This sequence comes from Candidatus Magasanikbacteria bacterium CG1_02_32_51, assembly GCA_001871435.1. GTDB lineage: Bacteria > Patescibacteriota > Patescibacteriia > Magasanikbacterales > UBA922 > UBA1557. Next base: position 3,340 of record MNVC01000012.1, on the reverse strand, counting down.
AATTCTATACTACGACCAAAAAGCGATGTTTCTATGTCGTCTATTTTTTTGATACTCAAAATTGGCACGAGGGACTCTGGTCTAGTTAACAAAATATAACTTGGATTAATAATTTTGTAATTTTGATATACTCCGTGAGTAACCACAGAAATATTTCCACTAGTGATTACTGTAAAAAATTTGCTACGAACTAATTCTTTATCCAAATCATTCAAAGACTGAAAGTATTGAGTAAAGGCTTGTAAACCACGCAAAGACTTAGTATAAAATAATATAATATCAGAATTTTTGACATACTGATTATTTTCACCAATAAGTTTAACAAGAACATCTTCTGAAGTAAAAACCTCTTCTTCAGTACCAGGCGACAATACTTGCAAAGCAATACCCTGCTCTTTGGCTTGATCAACTATCAAATTTATTTCATCTGTATTTTTTCCATCTACAATCATCAGTGCTCTAGTATCATAAACAAAAATCTCTTTTGTACTAGTCAGTGTTTGTCTTTGTCCATTTCCATCAGTATAAGAAATGTCTAATTCAACATTGTAAGTACCAATATTACTATAATTATGAACAACTTCCCCACCATATTCGTAACTTTGGTCACCAAATTTCCAATAATATGTTTGATTAGAAATATTATTTGGTAAAACAGACTTACTAGAATCAAAAATTATTTTTTTGCCAACCTGTACATAATTATCAGAAAAAATTGTTGCTGAAAAATTGTTTATGCTAATAGCATCATTATTAACTTCAGCTCTAACCAAAAAAGGTACTAACAAAGATAGTACAACACCAACGAATAAAAAAGATTTTTTGAACATACAAAATTTATTATAAAACATCACAGAAGGTTAATTTTTTATCTATGATACTATAGATACGATAAACTAAAATAATCTCATATCTTGAAGCTAAGCATAGCAAAAAAAACAAAAAAAATCAAGTAAAAAAAGGTCCTTTAAAAATATTGACTATAAATATATATTATAGTTAATTATACAAATAAATAACCCTATTTTATTTTGATACCCTACCAATAGTTACGTAAAATGGTACTTCCATTTGGAATCTACCAGCCTTATCAGCTTCCACCAAACTGTTCCACCATTTTTCAACCTCTTCTGCTTTTGGTTTAAATCATTATAATACAAAAAAACGTCATTACGACGTTTTTGTTATTTTGCAGGCCATCGTGGAGGAAGTTGGAACTATTTTGCAAAAGGAGAAAGAATATATCTTTATACCTATTTACACACTAAGGTAACTCACGATACTTTTAGGTATTGAAGTAAACAAATTTAAAAAAATCAATTTTATTCTGGTCTAACTTTAAGTCCTAAATCAGCAAAGAACTTTTCTATTTCTTCAGTATTAGTATAGTATGGAAGGTAAATTACTTTTAGCCGAGAACCCGCAGGTGTTCCGACATTTTCAATTTCTCCGCTTTTACCCCACACCAAAATAAGACCTTCGGGCGTATTTGGCACTATTCTTTTTGCAGCAGCCTCTTGTTCCAAAAAATCCACACTTCCGTGAAATTCAAGTCTTTTTTTCTCATCCACCCAGCCTTCAAAAATATAGAAGACTTTTTTAGTTTTAGCTTTTTTATTGAAAAACATAGTACTTACTCATAGTAGTAATTAAATAGATGGATCCTCTTGTCTATACATACAATGTACAGACAAGAGGACTGAAACGACGGACATTTTCTAGTTTTGAACTAGATAGCCATCATAAAGATGAGTGGCGTGACGATGTTGGCGATGATCGTGGCCACTCCCACCGAGACGCCCGCGACGATTGCCACCTCAACCACCCAGCCCTTGATCTGGCTGTAGGTAGGGTTACAGTTGCATGACTTCCACCCACTGACGCTTTCGTACAGGCCGAAGCATACCTTACCGCTCTCCCTATAGAAGGCGGCATGTAAGTCGAATACCTGATAGCTGTACTTGTTGAGGTGAATCGCGAGTCGATAGACGTTTCTCTTGATGCAGCCCGCGATATATTTCCACCCGAAAGATGTGGTCAGATTATACCCGCCTCCGATGTACAAAGGACTCACGATCGTTTGAAGACCGTCTTTGCTATTACAGTCCGACGAATCATCAGTATGCGACGGGATGAAGTTGACCAGATCGATGTCGAGCTGCTCCTGGATGTTATCGCCGAACTCGAACTGGATGTCCGTGCCTTCGTCAGCGAGCTGTTCGTAGGTCGGTTCCATGTTCTCATTGAACGACTCCATGTCGTTATAGAACGTGCCATCAGGGAGGACTGCACTGAAGTCACCGCTATTCGTCATGTCGACGTTGATCAAGTAGTTCTTGGTCTGAACCTCAGACTCGTCCCTACTTTGATAACAACCAAACATGAAGATGGCGCAGTAAAAGATCGTATTCATCGTTTTCATCACTATTCCTTCACTTGAGAATTCCCCAGGTCAGATCATCACACACACGTGCAACTCTCCAAACAAAAGGTTAGTCGAATAGTAACATATGCGAAAATAAAGTCAAGTCTTTAAAAAAAGCCTAAAAAATTAGACTTTTCTAAATTTACAAAAAACTGCTTATTTCCCTGCCAACTTATCATTTACTTTAGCAACGACATCATCCAAATTCATAGCACCTTTGACAATGTAATCATTTACTCCTTGTTCAACAATTTTGGAAATACTATCTACCTCTACTACTCCTGTCAACATCAAAATAGGTACAGTCTTGCCCCAATCACCACTTTGACGAATCTGGGTAATCATTTGGATTCCATCCATCACTGGCATCTTGATATCTGACAAAATAAAATCAGGTTGCTGTTCCAAAGCTATTTTTAAGCCCTCTTCACCATTAAAAGCTTCTAAAACAATAAAACCTTCCATCTTAAAACGAGCTACCAAAGCCATTGATTCTGCTTTTTCGTCCTCTACTATTAGAATTTTTTTTGGCATATTTTTTGTAAAATTAACCACCTCAAAAATGAGATGTAAAAAAGATTATTTTCCCGAGAAAATCTGGATAAAATATATTTTAATTGATAACATTAGTTGTAAGAAAGTAAAGCGTTGTTTATAATTCATTAGGATAAAAATAGTTAATAAGTTGCTCTAAAGGTGTGAGATTATTTAGACCTTTATGAGGTTTGACAGTATTATACCAGTTAATAAATCTAATAAGTTCTGTCTTTCTATGAGCTCTACTATTAAACTTAGTTTTATTATGCCACATCTCCATTAGAGTTCTAATAACACGTTCAGCTTTACCGTTGGTATAAGGATGTTTAACCTTAGTAAACCTTTGTTCAATCTTATTCTCTTGGCACAGTCTCTTGA
>MNVC01000011.1 GCA_001871435.1 Candidatus Magasanikbacteria bacterium CG1_02_32_51 | reverse complement strand
ACCAAAAAATAAAAAAAATGTTTATTTTGACCATGCTGCAACTACTTATGTAGCTCCAGAAGTTGTAAAAGAAATGCAACCTTATTTTTCTGATTTTTATGCCAATCCTTCTGGTCTTTATGCTATTGGTCGTGAAGTAAATGGCGCTTTGGAAAATGCTCGACGTATAGTTGCCCAGATTTTACATACTCTATCAGATACTATATTTTTTACTGGTGGTGGAACAGAATCCGATAATATGGCCATTTTGGGTGTAGCTCGTAAACACGAAAAAAATGGCAAACACATTATTACTACAAAAGTAGAACATCACGCAGTACTCAATCCCTGTGAATATTTAGAGAAACAAGGTTTTGAAGTTACGTATCTTACTCCAGATGAATTTGGTTTTGTAAGTCCAAAACAAGTCAAAGATGCTTTACGAATAGATACAATACTTGTTTCTATTATGTATGCTAACAATGAAATTGGTACAGTAGAACCACTTGCTGATATTGGTCGTGAAATACTCAAATGGCGCAAAGAAAATAATACCAAATATCCATATTTTCATACTGATGCTTGTCAGGCAGCTGGAGCTTTTGACCTTGATGTTGAAAAATTGCATGTAGATCTAATGACAATCAATGCTAGTAAACTTTATGGACCAAAAGGTGTTGGCATTTTGTATAAAAATAGAAATGTAGTTATTGAACCTATTATGTTTGGTGGTGGCCAAGAAAGAGGTTTGCGTTCTGGTACTGAAAATGTCCCAGGTATTGTTGGTTTTGCCAAAGCTCTTGAATTGGCACAAGAAGGTAGGGAAGTGGAAAATAATAGATTGATTGAACTTCGTAATTATTTTTGGGAAAGATTGGAAAAAGAAATTCCAAAAGTAAAATTAAATGGTCCCCGACTTCACCCTTCGGGTTACGTCGGGCAAGCCGGTAGTGATAATTTGGACAGATTACCTAATAATCTAAATGTTTCTATTTTAGATATTGAAGGAGAAGCTTTACTTTTGTATTTAGATGAATATGGGATTGTCTGTTCTACTGGTTCAGCCTGTACTTCTGAATCACTCAATCCTTCTCACGTTTTATTGGCTATAGGATTGCCTTATGAATATGCTCATGGAAGTTTACGTTTTACACTTGGCAAAAGAAGTACTAAAGAAGATATAGATTATGTGATGACATATTTGCCTAGTATTGTAGAAATATTACGAAAAATTTCTCCCGTTAATTTGCAAATAGATGCAAGCAAGAATACTCATCCAAAGTATCATCAACGATAAGTGCGTTAATCCCGAACCGCCGAAGGACGGAGAGGGATCTGTAGACCCTATTAATTTTCTTAATTTAAAAAAATAGGTTTATGTCAGATATAATGTAAATAATATGTCAAATAATACAACAGGGGCTAAAATCAGAGACAAACAAGGTAATACTTGGCTTTATTCTGATATTGTCAAAGATCATTTCTTCAATCCACGTAATATATTATTTTCTGGTGAAGAAAATAAATATGCTGCTGATGCTGTAGGACGTGTTGGCTCGCCAGCTTGTGGTGATGAAATGGTATTATGGCTTAAAATTGACCCAAAAACAGAAAAAATTACAGAGTGTAAATGGCAAACTTTTGGGTGTGGTAGTGCTATCGCTTCTACCTCTATGCTTTCAGTCATGCTTAGTGAAAATGGTGGAAGATCACTTGAAGAAGCTTTGAAAATAAAACCACAAGACATCATGGAACGTCTTGGTGGATTGCCAAACAGAAAAATTCATTGTTCAGTCTTAGGAGATAAAGCCTTACAAGCCGCTATCAATGATTGGTATAGGAAGACTGGTCAACATAATAAAGTCATCACCACAGGCGCCAAAATAATTGATGAAGCCTTGAAAATTACTGACCACGATATTGAAGAAGCTGTTCTTGAAGGCGCTAAAACTTTGGAAGATGTTCAGAAAAAATTAAAAGTTGGTGTGGCTACTCCAGAGGCTATCCCAGAGATTGAACAACTGATTAGATTTTATTCGGAGAAATATTACGGAGCAGAATAAAATAAATAATTTAGGAATTTTAAATTTTGAATTTTAAAACAATTTTTAAATGAATTAATTTTAAAATTATTCTTTTATTGTTTTTTCTAAATTAAGAAATTGTAAAATTGTTTCAAAATTTAAAATTTCTAAATTTAAAATTGAAAATATATTTATGAAAATTACTAAAGATGCTATTATTAAACAACTCAAAGAAATTATAGATCCTCATATTGGTATAGATATTTGGACTCTTGGTTTTATTTACGAAATAACTATCAAAGATGAAAAAAGTGTTCATATTTTGATGACCTTAACTACGCCTATGTGTCCGCTAGATGGAGATATCAAAGATATGATCAAAGATGCTTTGACTGAGATAGGTGTAAAAAATGTTGAAGTAGAAAAAACTTTCGATCCACCTTGGACCCCGCCAGAAGCTGTACGAAGAATGATGGGTGTGTAAAATTAATCTTGAACCTGAGGAACGAGGGGGAGAGATTTGTAGACCCCGTGAATTTGGATTTATTCAAAAATGTTTTTTAGGGTCATTCAAAAAATTATTAATTAAAAAAATTAACTTGAGAAAGATCCCTCTCCGTCCTTCGGTGGATTCGGGATGACTGTAACTTATGCCAAAAAAAATAGAAGTTTGTTGTGGTTCAACTTGTTTACCTAGAGGATCAGAAGAAATTTTTGATTATTTACAAAATGAATACAAAGATACTGAAGTAGCCGTGCATATGTGTAGTTGTTTAGGTCGTTGTAAAAAAGGACCAAATATTTTAGTAGATGAAACAAAAGTCTATCATTATAGTAAAAAACGTACTATTAAAGAACGTATTGAAAATAATGAGGGAATTGATTATACTAGATATGATGAAGAAGATAAATTAGATTTAAGAAATGATTTTTTAGGAGATCTATAGTACAAATGACAAATTTCAAAATCCAAATTACAAATATATAGAATTAAGAAATAAAAATTATTTTCAAATATGTCTGATGAAAAAAAACCAAAAATGCCAATAAACTTTGACACTTTGCCAGAAGATATTTCTATGAAAATTAGAGCTGGTGGCAAGATTCGTCGTATTGTAGTAGATAGAGAAGCTTGTATTGGCGCTCAGTCTTGCGTCGTTGTTGCTCCGGGAGTATTTCAAATGGATGATGAAAATCTTGCCTATGTGACAGATCCAGACGGGGAAGATGAAGATACTGTGATGCTTGGTGCCCAGTCTTGTCCAGTACTCGCTATTCATCTTTATGATGAAGAAGGGAATCAGATTTTTCCAGAAGAATAAAAACCAGTAAAAAAACACAAAACCGCTCAAAAAGAGCGGTTCTGTGTTTAGACTATTTAGATAATTTTCAATTCACCTTGCACCACTTCAACTTTTATTTCTTTTCCTTCTGTAATCTTTTTTTCTACTATCAACATTGCTAGTTTATCAAGTAGCTCAGTTTGGATAACACGTTTGAGAGGTCTGGCTCCTAGGTTTTCGTCAAAACCTTTTTTAGCCAGCCAATCTTTGGCTTTGTCAGAAACTTTGATGTTTATTTTTTGTTTTTTTAGACGATTTTCCACAGCCATAATCTGCAAATCTACTATTTTGCGAATTTGTTTGGAACTTAAAGAATGGAAAATAATAATATCATCAATACGATTCAAGAATTCTGGTTTGAATTGTTCTTTTAGAATTGGCATTACCAATTTATTTATTTTATCATCTTTAGTTCTATTTGTTTTGTCTTTATTTGTCTCAAAACCAAATTCTCCTTTTTTACCTATGTTCATTATTATGTCGCTAGCAATATTACTTGTCATGATTATAACAGTATTTTTGAAATTTACTTTACGACCCTTGGCATCAGTCAAATGTCCGTCTTCTAATATTTGTAACATGATGTTGAAAGTATCTGGATGAGCTTTTTCAATTTCATCAAAAAGAATTACAGAATATGGTTTTCTTCGGACAATCTCAGTCAATTGTCCACCTTCTTCAAAACCAACATAACCAGGAGGGGAGCCAATCATTTTACTTACAGAATGTTTTTCCATATACTCAGTCATGTCAACACGAATGAGTGCCTCTTCATCATTGAATAAGAATTCAGCAAGAGCTTTGGCCAACTCAGTCTTACCAACCCCAGTAGGCCCCATAAAGATAAAAGAACCAATAGGGCGTTTTTCTTCAGAAATGCCAGCACGACTACGACGAATAGCATTGGATATAGATTTGATAGCTTCTTCTTGACCAACTACACGTTTTTCTAATTCCTTTTCCATTTTAGCTAGTTTGATTATTTCATCTTCTAGCATTTTGTTGAGAGGAATACCAGTCCAGCGAGAAACAACACGCGCAATGTCTTCCTCTGTTACTTCTTCTTTCAAGATGCTATTAGTTTTTTGTAAATCAGCTAATTTATTTTCATATTTTTTGATAGCTTTTTCAATAATTGGAATTTTGCCATAACGAAGTTCAGCTACTTTTTGTAAATCACCTTTACGTTCTTCGATTTCTGATTGTTGTTTTAGTTTGTCAATTTCTTTTTTATGTTCACGAATTTTGGTAATAATTTCTTTTTCATTTGTCCATTGCATTTCTATTTCTTTACTTTGATCTTTCAGATTAGCTAGTTCTTCTTTTAGTTTTTTCTCACGTTCTTTACTATCTTCGTCGGTCTCTTTTTTGAGAGCTTTCAATTCAATTTCTATTTTCATAATTTGGCGTTTCATTTTGTCCAAATTATCAGGCATAGAATCTATTTGCATCTTTAGGGCACTGGCCGCTTCATCAATTAGATCAATTGCTTTGTCTGGCAAATGTCTATCAGTAATGTAACGACTAGAAAGCTGAACAGAAGAAACAATGGCCGGGTCAGTAATGCGTACGCCATGATGAATTTCATATTTTTCTTTTATACCACGTAGTATAGCTATAGCATCTTCTATTTTTGGTTCAAGAACTAGGACTGGTTGGAAACGGCGTTCAAAGGCGGGATCTTTTTCTATATGTTTTTGGTACTCTTTGATAGTAGTAGCACCTACTACATGCATTTCTCCACGAGCAAGACCTGGTTTTAGCATGTTAGAGGCATCTACTGCCCCTTCAGAACTGCCAGCCCCAACGATAGCGTGTAATTCGTCAATAAACAAGATTATTTTACCTTGAGCTTCAGTAACTTCTTTGATAACAGCTTTGAAACGTTCTTCAAATTCACCACGAAATTTGGTACCAGCAAGTAAAGAGCCGATATCAAGAGCTACAATTTCTTTGTTTTTAAGATTTTCTGGAACATCGCCATTGATTATTCTTTGAGCTAGACCTTCAACTACAGCAGTCTTACCAACACCAGGTTCGCCAATAAGTACGGGATTATTTTTGGTTCTGCGAGTTAAGACTTGCATGACACGACGTATCTCGTCATCACGTCCAATCACTGGATCAAGCTTTTCTTTGCGAGCTCTTTCAGTAAGATTAATACCATATTTTTCAAGAGCTTGGTATCTGCTTTCTGGTTCTGGATTATCAACTCTTTGATTACCACGGATGTCTTTGAGAACATTCAAAATATCTTGGTATTGGACTTTTTGACGAGAAAGGGCGTCGCTAATAGGATTTTTGTTAGTCAAAAAAGCTAATAACAAATGTTCAACACTAATAAAGTCATCATGCATTTTTTTGGCTTCATTATCAGCATTTTGTAAAATAAAAATCATAGTTTGTCCTAAAGTGACTTGTCCAATATTTCTATTTTCATTAAGTTGTTGACTTGGTATGATATTGATCATTTCTTGAACTTCATTTTTGAGTTGTTCAATATTGACATTTAGTTTTTTGAAGATAGAGACTACTACACCTTCATCTTGACTTAGTAAACTTAAAAATAGATGGGGTGGTTCTATTTGTATTTGGCCATTTTGGATAGCAATATTTTGGCCATTTTGGATAGCCTCTTGTGATTTGTGAGTAAAATTTTGAGGAAACATATAAAATCTTACAAGGCTTACTAGGCTTATAAAGCCTACAGTGCCCTTTATTTATTTTTAGCACTCTAATAGAGTGAGTGATAATACTATAACATGCTGGAAAAATTTGTCAATATGTGCTAAGATAACGTAAGTTAAAAGTTTGTAAAGTTCATAAAGTTGAAAGTTACTGTTATTATATTACTTTGGCTCCAGAATCTAACGCAACACTATTGGCGCGAAGCGCCAAAACTGTTAGATTAGATTCATATGAATAAATATAAACGATTAAATGAGAATGAGCGAGAGGAAATCAGTCGAATGCTCGCTCAACAGTGTTCTTTTCAAACTATCGCCAAATCATTGGGGCGTTTTACTAGCACTATCAGTCGTGAAATTGGAGCCGGTAGTGGTAATAAGTATACCTATCGAGCC
>MNVC01000020.1 GCA_001871435.1 Candidatus Magasanikbacteria bacterium CG1_02_32_51 | reverse complement strand
TGGTGTTATATTTTATTATAATTTAGGCTGGTTGTTTTTCCAAAGTTTTAACACTTTTTTTCAATTCAACTATATCTTGAATATTGGCGTTGGTATCGTCGAAGTCGCGTTTGTCTAAATCTTTTAGTTTTATGTTAAGGTCATCTATTTTTTTACCATTATTTTTTATTTCATTATTTAAGCTGTTGTAATTATCTTCTCTTTCTTGTTTGGCTGTAAAAAATTCTTCTGTTATTTCATTTTTTGTTGCTAAAGTCTCAGTGGTATGTTCTACAAAATTATTAAGATCTGTTTTGACCTCTTCAAAATTTTTAGCTGTTTCTATTTTGAAGTCTTCAAGTTTACTATCCAAAGAGCTTACTTTACTATCCAAAGAGCTTACTTTGTTATTAAGTTCTACGACCAAGTCTAAAACTTGGTCTAATTTATTTTGTTCCTCCATATTTTTTGTAAATTTATTTTTGTAAGTAGATGTATTATGCCACAAAAATTATGTTAATGTCAAGTTTGTGGATAAAGTGGAAAAAACCTAAAAAAATATCTAAAATTAGCCAATTTGACAGGGGTATAAAAGGCTGTGTTATAATCAAATTATATGAATTTTGACCTAACAAAAATTAAGTGGACTTCTAAGTTAAGTATGGTAGATGCCCTGCAGGCTTTGCAATTAGTCAAAGATTGTTCTAAGTCTGAACTAGCAACACTGGATGTGTTGTCCGACGAAAAAAGAAGAAAAATTATCTTTGATTCTCTGTCGGAAATTGAAGAAAGAAAAATTTTACCTCTGGATGCTATTTTGGAGTGATTCAAATTTTTAGATTGGAATCAAAGTAGGAGTGACAAATTGAGCGAGAGAGAAATTTGTTATGCGTGTGATAGGAATATTGCTTATTTTTTATACCACTTGTGTGTAACGAATTTCGTTATTACAGACTCAATTCGTCATTCCTTGCAATTTTATGTGTTGATAATTTATGGGTATTATTTTTTATGAATTACAAATTTTTTATCACCAATTCAGCCTGGCAAGAAGCAAAAAGATTATCTTCTGATGTCAAAAGAAAACTGGTTAGCTTGCAATATCCCTTGTGTTTTAGTATTAATTCATCGCAAAATTGTCTTTCTTTACCAATAGACAATTATCGTTTTTTTGATTTTTCCGTGAGGAGTTTGGGTTATCGTGTAATCTATACAGTTTTGGAAGAGAAAAAAGAAATTGTCGTAGTGTCTGTTTATTGGCTGAGGAAAAGTTTTTCTTCTTAGTTGTTATTATTCAAATTAGATAATACTTCTGGAGTGACAAGCGCCAGCTTGTCACTTTTATAGTAAATATCTTTCATATTGGGACAAGCTGGCGCTTGTCACTCCTTATTGATTACTTCTTATTCCTTACTTCTTAATCCTGTACAACCTCTTGATTTCTACTATATTTTTTGCTAAACTAAGGAAGTAATTAAAGCCCCGCCCAAGGCGGGCAAGCTTTTCAGGCCTCTCAAGCCTTTTTGGCTTTTCAAGCATTTAAAAATATGTCATACCGAACAAAAAAATGTGGAGAATTAACTAAAGCAAATGTAGGGGAGACTGTCACTTTGGCCGGTTGGGTACATCGTCGTCGTGATTTGGGTGGTTTGGTATTTATAGATTTACGTGATAGGTATGGTCTTACTCAAGTTATTTTCAACCCTGAAAATGTTGCTGATTTTTCTTTGGCTGAAAAATTGAAATATGAATATGTGATTTCAGTGACTGGTAAAATAGAAAAGAGAAACGAAAAAAATGTTAACAAAGAATTGTCAACAGGTGAAATAGAAATGGTCGCCACTGAAATTAGAATTCTTAGTGAAGCTAGGCCAATGCCTTTTGAGATTTTTGAGACCAACAAAGGTGAAGACGACGAAGAGCTTCGTCTCAAATATCGTTTCCTAGAATTGCGTCGTGAAAAACTAAAACAAAATCTTATTTTCCGTACCAAAATGGTCAAGTATATGCGTGACTTCATGGAGTCTCGTGATTTCTTGGATATTGCTACACCTATATTGACTGTTAGTTCACCAGAAGGTGCCCGTGATTTTCTAGTACCATCTCGTATCCATCCTGGCAAATTTTATGCTTTACCACAAGCTCCACAACAATACAAACAACTTTTGATGGTAGGAGGAATGGATAGGTATTATCAGATTGCTCCTTGTATGCGTGATGAAGATCCTCGGGCCGATAGAAGTCCGGGAGAATTTTATCAGCTTGATTGTGAAGTTAGTTTCATGGAAAAAGAAGAATTCTTCCAACTTATGGAGCCATTGTTTATTGAATTGACAGAAAATCTAACAAACAAAAAAGTATTGAGCAAACCTTTTCCTCGTATTCCATTTCGTGAAGCTATTGAAACTTATGGTTCTGATCGTCCTGACTTGCGTTATGATTTGAAAATAAAAAATGTTACAGATTGGGCCAAACCGTCGGACTTTCAAGTTTTTTCTAGTGCTGAGTTTACTCGTGCACTTATGATTCCAAAAGGGGATGTCTTTACTCGCAAAGAAATTGATGATGAATTTACTGATTTAGCCAAGCGTGCTCATGCCAAGGGTCTAGCTTGGATGAAATATGTTGATAATAAATTTGATGGGGGAATAACTAAGTTTTTCAATGAAGAAAAACTTGTTGAATTAAAAAATATTTTGAATATTACTGAAAATTGCATCGTATTTTTTGTTGCTGATGATTTTGAAACTTCGGCCAAAGCTCTTGGACCAGTTCGTGCTCTAGTAGCTGAAAAATTGAAATTGATTGACGAAAATATTATTGCTTGGGCCTGGATAGTGGACTTCCCAATGTATGAAAAGGATCCAGATAGTGGCAAGATTGATTTTGGTCACAATCCATTTTCTATGCCACAAGGTGGTATAGAAGCTCTCAACAATTCTGATCCATTGGATATTATTGCTGAACAATATGATATTATTGCCAACGGTTTGGAGCTTTCTTCAGGTAGTGTGCGCAATACTAGTCCAGATGTTATGTACAAGGCTTTTGAGATTGCTGGTTATGGACATGAAGTGGTGGACAAGAAATTTGGACACATGATCCAAGCTTTTTCTTACGGAGTACCACCGCATTGTGGTTTTGCTCCTGGGATTGAGCGTATGACTATGCTTCTTCTTGGTGAAAAAAATATTCGTACTGTAGTTCCATTCCCAAAGAACCAACGAGCCGAAGAGCCAATGGTTGGTAGTCCCTCTGAAGTTACTCCTGAACAGTTGAAAGAATTGAGTATTGAGGTGAAGAAAGATTTTGTAGAAAAATAAAATTTTCTTTTTTCTAAGTCAAATAGATAAAATAAAAATAGTTTATAAATTTTTTGTTGATTTATAAGATATTTGTAAGTGACTTTATAAACTTTATTAACTTTATAAACTGGTGATAATGTTATCTTCATTCTTAAAAAAATATAGGACCAATTTATTAACCTTAGGTTTATTAGTATTTTTGGTTTTTGTATTTTTTTATCCAACAATACATTTTGGTTTTTTTAGTGACGATTATCATTTTTTGTATATTACTTCCAGACAAAGTAATGTATTAAATTATTTTTTGACCAATAATATTGGTGGGGATATTGGTGGTACTTATGGGCCAATGCTCAATATAATTTTTACAGCTGAATATAAGTTGTTTGGGTTTCATTATTTTTTTTATCATATTTTTGGGTTAGTTATATATGCACTTACGGCTTTTTTTGTATTTTTATTTGCTAAAAATATTAGCAACAATAAGATGGTAGCTTGGGTTTCTGCTTTGTTATTTATTTTTTTACAAAATCATACATTAACTATTTCGTGGGTTGCCATTCAGCCTCATTTGTTGGCTACTTTTTTCTTTGTGTTATTTTTGTATTTTTATCATCGCTTCATAATTTCTAGCAAAAATTTGTTTTACATTTTGGCTTTGTTTAGTATAGTTTTTTCCCTATTTATAAAAGAGATTGCTATTACTTTTCCAGCGTTAGTAGTCTTGATAGATTTGTTTTTTTCTCAAAAAGAGAGTATCAAGGGTACCATTTTGCGTGTTAGTAAGAGATTATCTGTTTTTGTACTGGTGTTTATATTGTATTTGCTTATTAGATATGGAGTGGTTGGTTATGTGGTAGGTTACTATGGTAGTGAACATCTTAGTCTAAATTTTTTACCAAAGTTAAAAATGTTTGTAGACATTGTATTAAGTATGTTTGTTTATTCGCCATATCGTCAGACTTTCAAAGAAATTTTATTTAAGTATCCTTATATTTTGGGATTTTTATTTTTTTTTATTACATTAGTGACTTGGTTTGTAAGCAAAAAATATAAAGATAAAGTTCTTTGGTTTAGTTTTTTATCTTTTTTTATTACAGTTTTGCCTTTTTTGAATGTAAATTTTAGTTTTTATAGTGATGAAGGCGAAAGGTATGCTTATTTAGTCTCAGTTTTTTTTGTGATTTTTTTAGCTCAGTTTTTTCATTTATTATTTTCTAAGCTAAAAATTTCTACAATTTTGTATTTTAGTTTTGTAGGTCTGTTTGTTGGTGTTTCTTTGTTTGAATATTTTCATAAGGAGGATTATTGGGTAAAGAGTGCACTTATTAGAGATAATATGTTGAATGAATTTGCTGAAAAACTTGATAAAAGTAAAAATAATTATTTTATTTTTTTGGCAATGCCTGACAATTTTTCTGGAGCTCAACTCACTAGAAATGGTGTCTTGGATATGTTTAAGTTGGAAAATAATTTTTTTGGTATGTCAGGAGAAAGAGTTACTATTTATACTTTACCTACCAAGTTTGATTATGGACAGAAGATCCTTGATTTTTCTATGAATGACGATTTTTCATTAAGCATGGAAGCAAAGGTAAAAGAGCACGTTTTTACTGGAGAGATATATTATTTTAGTTATTATGGAAAATTTTCTTTGGAAAATTATAATAAAGTAGTTTCAATAGGCGAATCAGTTGTTGCGAATTTGTCAAAAGAAAGGATAGAAAAAAGTCCTTATGATATACAGTTGGTATATTTTGATGGACAAAGACTTAATTTTGTAGCTCTAAATTGAAGTTATAGATAAGACCACTTTATTAATTACCGTTTGCAATGGTGTTAAAGTTTTACAAAATATTTTAGCAAATTTTTTTGAAAAAAGTGAATTTTTGGTCTTTGACTCAAAAGATTTAGCTGATTTATATTAGAAAAATAATTATGAAGATTTTATCATTTTATAAATTTGTCAAGGAACAAACGAAGCTTTCTTATTTTTTGCTATCTTTGATAATATCTTTTGTTTTATTTGGCTGGACGATGAAATATGGTTTTTTCTTTTCCGAT
>MNVC01000044.1 GCA_001871435.1 Candidatus Magasanikbacteria bacterium CG1_02_32_51 | reverse complement strand
TATTTCTATCATTCAAAGATGCTAAAAAAAATCTCAAATGAGATAGTAATAGGTAGTCCAGCATTATATAAAAATCAAAAAAGACAAAAATTGCAGCTATAATTGCCAAAATTAAAAATAAATATTTTTTAGCTGTCATTTTTTTTGTAACTTCACCGCCTTCTTCCGTACTAATAATTTTATTTCTCGATACTTTTACAAACGTGTGGATAGAAAAAATAAGACTAACTAAAAATAGTTGACCTATCACTAAAAAGGGTACAAAAAAAGCTTCTCTTCCCTCTTCTGGAGTTATATAAAATAATAAAAGTAAAATCAAGTAACAGAGTGATGAAACAAGAAAAAAATACCAAGTTTTAGACTTCCACATATATTTTTATTAATCAATAATAAAACACAGCCATTATATCACACAAAGCATTAATCAATAAAGTTATTGAACAAGATGAAATACATCAAAGACACTTGTACAATAATAAATTATTTGCTAAAATAATCTCACCTTGAATGTTGAGGAGCTAAAAAGTGACAGGTCTTTCCACAAGAAAGCACTTCAAAGCCTTGATCCAACATTAATTAAAACCGGTATTAGCCGGTTTTTTGTATAAATAAATAAAAATATGGATGCGCAAACAAATTTAATAATATTATTTGCTTTTATCGTTGTCGGATTTTTAGTTGTAGATTTAGGTTTTTTAAATAGAAAAAGTCACAAAGTTGAATTCAAACCAGCTTTATATCAATCTTTATTTTGGGTAACAATTTCTTTAATTTTTGGATTTTTGATATTGGTATTTTTGAGTAGAGATCTTGCCGCTGAATTCCTTAGTGCTTATATAACCGAAAAAATGTTGTCTGTAGATAATCTATTTGTAATGATGTTGATCTTTAGTTTTTTCAAATTGGAAGAAAAGTATCATCACAAAGTCTTGTTTTGGGGCATAATGGGAGCTGTAATTTTTAGAGGAATTTTTATCGGAGCAGGCTCATACATAGTCAATCAATTTCATTGGGTTTTGTATATTTTTGGATTAGTATTACTTTATACTGGTATAAAATTGTTAAATGAAAAAAAAGAAGAGCATATGGATTTCAACAAAAACAAAATTATTAAATTTGCCAAAAAATATTTACCTTTTACTGACAACCATCACAATGGAAAATTTTTTTACAAAGAACATGGCAAATTTGTTTTTACTTCACTTTTTTTGATAATGCTATTGATTGAAGCAACTGACATAGTGTTTGCTGTTGATTCTATACCTGCTGTTTTTGCTATTTCACAAAATCCGTTTATTGTTTTTACTTCAAATATTTTTGCTATAATGGGTTTGAGAGCTTTGTTCTTTTTAATTGAAAACATTTTACATCGTTTTCATCATTTGCAAAAAGGTTTGGCTTTCATTTTGTTATTCATTGGTGCAAAAATGCTTTCTGGTATATTTGGCTTACATATATCATCCCTTATTTCATTTGCCATAATTATAACAGCCTTACTTACTTCTATTATACTATCTATTATATTTCCTAAAAAAATTTAAACAGAAAAATAGATACTAGACAAATAACTACGTATTAGCCTTTTTAACCAGACCTGCTATACTTAATAGTATTATTCATATAATAACTAAACATATGAAATTTCTAGAAAATCTCGATCTGAGGCCAGCTAATATTCTAAAAATATCTGGAATAGCTATTGTAGTACTAATCTTATTAGCTTTGGCCATACGCCTTATCACTTATTCCATAATACCAATCACCTCTTCATTATCTGGTAATAAAAACTCTGTAAGCCAAACTATGCCTAGTGGCTATGGAATGACAGGATCACAATTAGCCTACGATGAAAGTGCAGGTTTATCTATAAGAAATATTGATCCAACTATCATGCCACCTATCAATAACAATACTCCTGGTGATGATGCTGAAAACTTTGAAATCAAAGATTATAATGCTCAAATAGAAACTCGTAATCTAAAAGATACTTGTGATAGAGTAAATTCATTGAAGTCTAGAAAGGATGTAATATTTGAAAATGCCAGTAAATATGAAAAAAGTTGTAACTATAGTTTCAAAGTAAAATCAGAAAGTGTCAATGAAATTTTGGACTTCATAAAAAATCTAGACCCAAAAGAATTGAATGAAAATGTATATACTATCAAAAATATAATAAATGATTATACAAATGAAGCAGAAATCTTACAAAAGAAATTGGACTCAATAGAGGCTACTCTAAACAATGCTGTAAAAGCCTACGACGATATCACAAATATTGCCACAAGAACACAAGACGTTGCTAGTCTAGCCAAAATAATTGATAGCAAAATCCAAATTATAGAAAGATTAACTCAAGAAAAAATAAATGTTACTACTAACCTAGATAGACTAGCACGTGCCAAAGCTGAACAGCTAGACAGATTAGAATATACATACTTCCAAATCTATGTACAAGAAAACAAATTCGTAGATGGACAAGACCTAAAAGATTCATGGAAACTTGCTATCAAATCATTTGTTGCCGATACCAATCAAGTTATACAAGATATTAGTATCAATCTTGCTCTTTGGATATTAATTGTCTTTCAATATATCCTCTACTTCTTTATATTACTGTTTGTAACCAAATATCTCTGGCGCCTAACCAAAATAATCTGGAAAAAATAATAGTTATAATAAATTAGTTACAAAATATATGGACAAAAGATTAGTTATGTTTGGGATGACGGTAGGAAGTCTACTTGGTGCTTATCTACCAGTTTGGTTTGGTGCTAGTTTTTTTTCATTTACTTCTATAATTGGTGCTTTTATTGGCGGAGCTGTTGGAATTTGGATTGTTGTTAAATTGTATAATTGAAAAATTAAATTATACAAAAAACTATCTTTTTTTTATTAAAATGCTATACTCTATATATAGGTAATTTATTAACCAATAATTATATGGATCAAACAACTAGAAATACCCCAAAAGATGTATTTCTACATCTTTTCAACATCTTCACATTTTATATCAATATTATTGCCTTCATCACCTTGCTTATCCAATATATTGACAAGCTTTTCCCCGATGCCTTGAATTATTATTTTGATAATATTTCCAATAGTGTCACTTGGGCATCTTCCGTGCTTTTAGTATCTATTCCAGCTTTTATCATCACTTCTTGGTTATTGGAAAAAGATATTAGAATAATGCCAGAAAAAAAAGATTTTAGACTACGCAAATGGTTGCTTTACTTCACACTTTTCTTATCAGCTATTACCATTGTTGTTGATCTCATGGTTTTTGTTTTCAAATTTTTGCAAGGAGAAATCACGATTAGATTCTTCTTGAAAATATTTGTTGTTTTGCTGGTAGCTGGTGCTGTCTTTGCTTATTATATGTGGGATTTGAAAAGAAAATCCACAAAAACAAACGTTCTCAAATTTTTAGCTATAATTTTGTCAGTTGTAGTCTTGGGAAGTGTCATTGCCGGTTTCTTCATTGTTGGTACACCAAAAGAACAAAGAAACAGAAGACTTGACGCTCAAAGAATTCAAGATCTAGGAATGATTCAAAGTCAAATTATTTCTTATTGGCAACAAAAAGAAAAACTACCAGAAAATCTTGCCATACTACAAAATGATATCTCTGGCTATATTTCACCAGTAGACCCAGAAACAAAGCAATCTTATGACTATAGAATAAAATCTGATCTTATCTTTGAATTATGTGCCAATTTTACCACTATACTTAATCAAAATGAATCAAAAAATCTTGGTATGTATAATAATTATCCCTCTGTTTATGCTCCTCAAAATTGGGCACATGCCAAAGGTCTAACCTGTTTTGAAAGAACTATAGATCCTGAATTGTATAAAACAAATAATAATATTAAACCAGAAGTGGTTAAATAAAATTATAAAAAATAACAATAAAAAAATATCGTCTTAACCAACGATATTTTTTATAATTTGATTACACTCAAAACAAAATTCTATACACAAACTTGATAATTTAGCTAATAAAGTATATAATGTGCTAAAAAATAAATAGAGAATTAAAAATATGAAAAAAATTATTCTAAATTTTTCACTACTATTGAATCTTGGCATTATCTGTATTTTTTGGTGGGATGGGTCTGGTTCTTTGTTTCAAGGTACAAGATCTGATATTTTAATCGCTACAGCAAGAATCTCTGGTTTATTATCAGTCTTTTTTGTTTTACTACAACTCATTTTGATAGGTAGAGTAAAATGGTTGGAATGTGCATATGGACTAGACAAATTATCACACGCCCATCACTTGACTGCTTTTTTGAGTATTTTTTTTATTTTTATACATGCTCTATTTGTTACTTCTGGCTATGCATTAGGTAGTAGTGTAGGCTTTTTTGGACAAATTTCAAATTTCATAAACTATTTTGAACTTTTACCAGCGATGGTAGCTATGAGTTTGTTTACTCTCGTGTTTGTAAGCTCTCTTGTAATAGTTTTTAAAAAATTGAAATATGAGATATGGTATTTAGTCCACCTATTCTCTTATCTAGCCATACTTCTCGCTTTTGAACACCAGATGGAACTTGGTGGGGACTTTATTGGTAATACCTATTTTAGAATCTATTGGATATCACTCTATACATTCACTATTGGTAATTTATTTTTTTATCGTTTCTTTTTACCAGCATACAACTTCTACAAACATAGATTTACTGTAGAAAAAATAGAACAAGAAAATGCCACAACAACCTCTATATACATCTCTGGTAAAAATTTGAACAAGTTCAAATATAATGCTGGACAATTTGCTATTTGGAGATTTCTAGACAAACAAAGATTTTTACAAGCTCATCCTTTTTCATTTTCTTCCAATCCAAATGATAATTTACTTAGAATTACTGTAAAAAATCTAGGTGACTTCACATCCAAAATGTCTGAAATAAAAATAGGTACCAAAGTTGTTGTAGATGGTCCTCACGGAATTTTTACAACCAAAAGAACAAAAAATAGAAAACTAGCCTTCATTGCAGGTGGCGTTGGTATTACTCCTATTCACTCCATACTATCCAACATGGACCAAAATTACCAATCTATTCTTTTCAATTGTACTAGAACTACGCAAGATATAATCTTCCAAAAAGAAATACCAAAACTAAAAGAAAAAAATATAAAAATAATAACAGTCCTAAGTGCAGAAAAAAACAATCAAGCTGAAAATGGCTATATGGATCAAGAAAAAATAAAAAGATTAATGCCAGATTATCTAGAAAGAGATTTCTACATCTGTGGACCAAAACCAATGACAAAAATTGTTACCAAAACACTTAATAAACTTGGAGTACCAAAAAATAAAATTTATTTTGAAAAATTTTCTCTTGGTTAATTTTATCCATATTTTATATTCTAAAAAATAAACTTCATATGACAAAAATAATAGATGGCAAAAAAATTGCTCAAAAAATACTTGACGAAGTAAAAATTGAAATAAAAAAACTAAGTTTTAAACCAAAATTGGCTGTGATTTTTGTTGGAGCAGACAAACCATCAAAAACTTATGTCAAAAGAAAACAAGAAGCAGCCCTTTATGCTGGTGTAGATTTTGAAATATACAGTTTCCCAGCCAAAATTTCCAAAGAAGAATTAATAAGTAATATAAAAAAAATCCAAAAAAATAAAAATATTTCTGGGATGATTGTTCAACTTCCACTCCCAGAACCTCTCTACACTTCTGATGTGCTAAATGCTGTTGATCCAAGTATTGATGTGGACTGTCTGACTGATACCAATATTGGTAAATTAGTAATGAAAACAGCTGACTTCACTCCCCCAACCCCACAAGCGGTACTAGAAATTTTCAAAAGTATCAAACTAAATATCAAAGGAAAAAATATTACTATCGTTGGTGCTGGGGCGCTAGTCGGTAAACCACTATCTATAATACTTCTCAACAAAGAAGCCACTATCACCACTTGCAACGAACATACCAAAAATTTGGCCAAAACTTTGAAAAAATCAGATATCATAATCACCGCTGTCGGTAAAAAAGACTTGATTAGAAAATCAATGCTAAAAAAAGGTGTAATAATCATTGATACTGGCATATCTTTTGCCAACAAAAAAATGTATGGCGATGTCAATTTTGATGAAGCTGTCAAAAAAGCTAGTTTCATCACTCCTACACCAGGTGGAGTTGGACCAATTACTGTTTCTTTGCTAATGAAAAATTTATTGATTTGTGCGAAGAAAAAGTAACTATGAAAACATTTTTTGAAAAATTAAAAAATCTTCTAAACAACAATCTTTTTATATTCTTATTATTTCTTGTTATTGCCTTAGTCATATATTATCCACTTTTCAAATTTACTTTTTTTCAAGATGATTTTGTTTGGTTATCAAACACCAAAGATATCTGGGCAGGTAAAGTAAGTTTTAATAATATTTTTACTCTAAAAATTTCAAATTTTGTCATGCCAATAATTTATTCATACTTTACAATAGCTTACAAAATATTTGGCTTAAGCAGTTTTTGGTTTTACTTAACAAATATTATATTACACACAGCAAACACTTTTATTTTGTTTAAATTACTTAAAAACTTTTTTTCAAAAAATATTGCAATCACATCAGCTATTATTTTTCTTACTTTAAGATACAGTATAGAATCTGTCTCGTGGATAAGTGCTATCACGGTACTTCTAACAACTTTATTTTTATTATCCATTGGTTTATTATGGATATCATTTTTGAAAACTAATAATAAAATAAAATATTTTTTTATTCTATTTCTTACGCTATTACTAATACTTACCAAAGAGTGGTCGGTGTTACTACTCCCCTTTCTTCTCATCCTAACAATTCTTTTTCAGCTAAAACAAAATAAAAAAATAATAGAAAAAAAACATGTTTTGCATGCAATACCAATAGGAATAATGTTTTTGGTTTACATTTTGATTGAATTTTCAATACAATCAAAATCTAGTGTACTCTTGGATAAAGGTTTTTATGTTTTAGGTTGGCATGCTGTTCCAAATATCATAAATAATATTTTTTTAACTTTTTTACCAATACTAAACATAGCCCACAATAGACCATTTATTTGGATTATTGCTTCAAGTATTTTTTTGATTTCCAGTCTTGTTTTAGGATTTTATTTATTGATAAAAAACAAAAACCCCTTAGTGTTAGGAATAATTTGGATGATCATATCTTTTTTACCAACTTCTTTTTTTACTTGGAATCCTTATGTAAGTAGATATTCTTATATTCCAGCAATTGGTGCCGTAATATTTATTGGCTATGGATTAAAATTTATCAAAGATCAGCAAAAAATTAAACTTTTACAGATAACTACAATTCTTATTGGAGTTTATTGTGTTTTCAATATTTTTTTTACCTACAAAACACTGTACAATTCAATAGAGACCGTTCAAAAAGAAAATAAATATTTTACACAAGCACTATACAAAATAGAAAATAAAATAAATAAACAAGATGATTTGGCAATTTATAACAAAACTCCACACACAGATTTTATACTACCTGAAATACTACATTCACTTATTAATATATCTACAGAAAAAGTTCATGTAATCAAAGACCTCCAAGAATGTGCAGACTACCAACAATGTTTATTTTGGAATTCAGACAAAAAAGAAATAGAATTATTATGAAAACAATCATTATAATCCCTACCTACAACGAGAAAGAAAACATCGAAAAATTGATCAACAAAATTTTTGCTTTACAAATTTCTGGTTTAGAAATTCTTGTTGTAGATGATAATTCTCCAGATGGTACAGCCCAAATTGTCAAAAAATTACAAAATAAATATCCTTTACATATTTTAGAAAGAGCCAATAAATTAGGTATTGGTTCAGCTTATATTGACGGCTTTAAAAAAGCTTTAGAATTACAGGCTAATTTTGTCTTTGAGATGGATGCTGATTTCTCTCATGATCCAGATGATATTCCAAAAATGTTAGAGGTAGCCCAAAAATACGATTTAGTAATAGGATCTAGAAAAATTAAAGATGGAAAAATAATTGGCTGGGGATTTGTTAGAAAAATTATGAGTAATGGTGCAATGTGGCTTTCTAGAATTTTGTTAGATCTCAAAGTCAAAGACGTAACAGCAGGTTTTCGTTGTTTCAATGCCAAAGTCCTAAAAGCTCTAAACTTAGATGAAATAAACAGTAATGGTTATGCTTTTCAAGAGGAACTACTATACAAAACTCAGCAAGCTGGCTTTACAATTACTGAAATTCCTGTTACTTTTATTGATAGAAGGGAAGGAAAATCAAAATTAAGTAAAAAAGATATTTTAGAATTTTTTTTGATTATTTTTAAATTAAAATTTAAATAAAAGTATGGGAAGAATAAAAGAATTTTACAGTTCTGATGATGGTTACACTACTAAACCACCAGAAAATAATCATATTGAAACTCCTAAAGATCAATATGATTTAGACTTAACACATACTTTATCAAAGTCAAATTTGATTATAGAATCAAAAAAAATAAATAAGGAAGAAGAACCAAAAGTATATCAAGAAATGCACGACTATTTTTTTGAAAAATTACTTATAGATAGTATTCCTAATGAAATAGATTTTGAAAGTATTGGCGAATACTACCAAAATATACAAATAAAAGATACAATCCATATTGGGGATGATGGCAATTATAAAAAAGCCAAAATTGAAGGATATTTATTGAGAGCTTTGATAGATGGTAAAAAATATTTTTTATACACAAAATCTTTAGATGAAAAAAATAAAGTAAAACATTTAAATATTGATGAAATAAGATTTTTATTAACTACAAATAATGAATCAAACAACAATATATATGACATACAATTGGAAAAAATAAAAAAAATAATTAATAATAGACTTTTACAAATAGAAAATAAACCCAAGTTTAAAAAACTTATTGAAAGACTAAAAAAATAATTAATTTTAATTTAAAAAATATGGCAAAACCATTAGGTTCAGAAAATCCAAACGGAATTAAGGAGGAAGTTTTAAGAAGTATGAAGCAGTTGAGTCCAGAACAAGAAAATATAGCAAACCAGAATGCTAAAATTAAAGAAATTCTTCAGCCACATCTACCTGAAAATCCTAGAGAAAACTCAGAGCTCATAGGGGATGTTTTAGAAGAATTTACAATTTCTAAAACAAAACAAAAAATTATAGAAACTACAGATGGTCTTTTTCTAGAAATATCTATTGGTAAAATTAAATTTTACCAAAAATTAGAAGGTACAAATCTAGAAGAATTAAAAACAAAAATTGAAAATATTTTGACTGAATAAATTATCTTTAATAACAAAAAATCCCTTTTAACCAGGGATTTTTTGTATAATATTTTCAAGCTCTTCTATACTCTTTACTCTTACCAATTCACTACGTAAATCTTTTATTCCAGTTATACCTTTGAAATAATAAGCCAGATGTTTACGAAAAGTAGTAATAGACTTTTCACCATAATGCTGAATATGTAATTTAGCATGTTCTATTACAATCTTTTTCAATTCCTCTGGTGGTACATCTTCCCTATCAATCCCAGCAAAAATCCAAGGATTACCAAGTGCTCCCCTACCAATCATAATCCCATCAGCTCCAGTAATCTCCAGACAACGTTTTATATCAGCATTATTTTTGATATCGCCATTGGCAAAGACTGGAATAGAAACCAACTTCTTTACTTGAGCAATCTTTTCCCAATCAGCTATGCCAGTGTAGCCTTCTTGTTTAGTACGACCGTGTATTGAAATGAAGTCAACACCAGTTTCTTCCATCATTGGAGCAAATTTCAAAATATCATCATTATCAGTCCAGCCAAGACGAGTCTTAACACTCACTGTAACTCCCAAATTGGCTTTTTTGAGGGCTTTTATAATACTTACAGCCCTTTCTGGGTCTTTGAGCAAAGCAGCCCCACAATCGGCTTTTCCAGCAATTTTTGGTACTGGACAACCCATATTAATATCAATTCCATCCGGTTTATAATTTTTGACAATAAGTTCAGCTGCTTTAACAACTACTTCTGGATAAGCCCCAAAAATTTGTTGAATAATAGGATGTTCATTTTGATCAAATTCACACATTTTGAGAGTCTTTTCATTGGTTCGTACTATAGCTTCTGAACTGACCATCTCTCTAAATATCACAAAATCTCCACCACTAACCTTTCTACATATTTGACAAAACGGCCAATCCGTCATATCGGCCATAGGAGCAAGAGCTAACACTACTAAATTATCATCTTTAAATATCATAACAAAAAATTAAGATTCCCGCCCCGCAAATCGTGAAACAGATTCTGCGGGGTCAGCCATAGGGGCTAATGCTAACACTACTAAATTATCATTTTTGAATATCATAAGATAAAATTAAGATTCTGCATATTTGTAATTGAGAAATTTTATAATAACAAAAAAAAGATATTTTGTACAGAATAGATAAAAAAGGGGAAAATTTGCTTCTCTATCATATTTTTGATAAAATTAAAACAAATAAAATATTTATTTCCACACTATCCAAAATATAATAGATAGTTAATTCCAAATTATATGGAAGAAGAAAATAATGAACAAACAACGGTAATAGCTAAGGAAGAAGAAAAAGAAGAAATTAAGAAGCTACCCGAAAAGAAAAGAAAATTCTTTTTACATTCCGCTCTAATGCCTCTTATATTTTGGATTGTTTTTGGTGGTCTTTTTTATTTTTTTGCCTATGATCTAACTACTATCAACTACAAAGATATTACCAACGAACAAATAACCAAAATTTTTAGTAAATATAGTATTTTTACTGGTTTAGCTTTGGGATTTATTTCTATGCTCGGAGGTTATATTATCTATTTTATTAGCAAAAAAACAAAACTAACAAAATTTACAATAACTTTTCCAATCATTGCTCTACTTATGACTTTACCTTGGTATTTTTTTGCCAGACAATTGGTCTATTTTGAAAACAAATATACAGACATTGCTAGAGGGCTAATCTACTATATTGGTATTCCCCTACTTTCAACTACCAAATTTTTATTTTGGCTACTCGCTATTTGGCTTTTGATTGAACTAGTCTATATTGTACTGAAAAAAAATCTAACCAAAAAAGCAACACTAATGACTGTTGTCATAATTGCTCCCCTATTTTTGACAGGCTGTGTAAGTAATATCAATGAATGGGCTTGCAGTTTTTTTGACAATCCAGACCACTGCTTACAAAATGCAGCTATACAAGATGCCAATTCCGGAACTTGTGAAAAAATAGAAGGTATAAACTTTAAATCAGCTGGTTCAAATCCACCACAAGATAAATGCTATTTACGTATTGCTGAAAATACTGGCGATCTTGATGCTTGCAACAAAATTGAAGGCGGACCATATTCATATACCAAAGAAGAATGTATTTTAAACACTGCTACCAAATTCAAAAATCCTTCTGGCTGTTTGATGCTTGTAGGAAATGATAAAGCAAATTGTATATCAAAAGTAGGTCCATATATTTATCCTGGTAATATTATTGATCTAGATGACCAAATAGATTTATTGAAAAAAGAACTAGCCAATAGCCCAGACAAAGATTTACAAAAACAATTGGATGGTCTAGAAAAAAACAGAAATGATGCTTTGGCTGTTATAAGCGATAAAAACAAAAAAGAATATGAATCAATGTCTGATCCAATGAACAAACAAACTTCTCTTGACTTTTATACTGGAAAAATAGACGAGAAAACAAAAGAATCATTGGTAGCTCTAAACGATAGTCTGCGTAGTAAAGGTGAAAAATTAACTGATAAAGAATATGAAACACTTAGCAAAATGCTGGCTTACAAAAATGATCCAAAAAATGATATAGAAAATATGGATGATACAGAAATTTTGAAATTACGCTGGAATGAAAAAATGGGAAATGCTGTAGACAAATTGAAATTTTGGAATTCTAACCCAACAAAAACAGAAAAAAAATATGATGAATCTCTTCTATTCTATGAAAGAATGCTTGAAAGACAAGAGGCAATTGACAAGGGTATGAGTCAACAACAACAAGATTTTGATAGAAATGCAGGTGCAGTCAAAGATTATATAAAAGACAAAGTCTATGATGCTGTACTTGACGAAGCCAAAAAAGCTGCTTTTGATGAATTAGTAGATTTAGTTGATTCACCTGCCTCAGAACCAGTAACTGCTGTGCTAGGAGAAGCAATTGATACTGTCAAAAAAGAAGCCAAATCAGCTGAATTCCGTGGTTTAGTACGAGCTTATGATATGGGTATGGAGGAAGAATTAGCCAAGGCAGGTGGAGATGTAGATAAAGCTCATGCTACAGTTACAGCCAATCTACAAAAAGATCCTTATATGTATGAAGACAAAAATACTTTTGCTAAATATGGCAATGTCTTAGAAAACAAGGATTGTGATGGAACAAATCCACATTGTATAAATAAAGATATATTTTGGAAAGCTATGAAAAAATCTTATAAATATCAACAAAAATAAAGACAAAAAGACAAACTCCAAGTTCTTGTCTATGCAAAAAAATAAATATTTTGCATATCTACTAAATTTCTGATAAAATTAAGTCAAGTTATTTAACAATGGTTGCTATTTATTTTTTACCTTTAAATAATCCAACTTAATCTTTAACTATAATAAATACATTATGTAAAAAAATAATAATAAATAATAAATTTAATTAATAAAACTTCTATGAAAAAACAATTTATAACTCTTGGTACTCTAAGTATAGCTCTTATTCTCGCTGGATTTGGTTGTTCAAAGGCAACAACTCCAATATCATCTACAGCAACCAACAACAATACCCAACCTGATGCAGTGGCTAATTCTAATAATAAAGTAGAACAACCATTGCCTCTAATTACGGACAATACAACAAAAGGAAGCTTTTTAACTTATACCAATGATACAGGTATCAGCATTGGTTATCCAAGTGATTGGAGTCAACAAGAAGGTAAAAAACCGATTTTGGTACAATTTTTCTCTCCATTACAATCAACTACTGATAAATTTCAAGAAAGTGTCAGTCTAATGGTTCAAGATTTTAGTACTGTTACAATAACTTTGGAACAATTTGACAAACAAACTACTAGTGCACTAGCACAATATATGACAGATTTAAAAATTACCAAACAAGAAAATATAGAAATCAATGGAAAACCTGGTAAAATGCTTACCTACACAGGTACAATGCCAGGACAGAATGCTTTATCTTCCACTTTTCAGGCTTATACTGTTTCAAATAATATTGTTTATTTAATCACTTATACTGGTAAGCAAGATGACTTTGAAAAATTTTTACCTACTGTCCAAAAAATGTTAAAGACAATTGTTTTTTAATCAATTCTAAAATCTAAAAAAATATTATGAAAAAAATAAAAATTTTGTTAGCAATTCTAATTTCTCTAACATTTGTTGGTGCAGGATGTAATAATACAAAAAATACTAATAATACTACCTCCCTTGTCAACCCAAACGATATACTAAATGCTACTGCACAAGTTGAGCAAATGAAATATAAAAATTTCAAACTAGATATTACACTTTATTATCCATCAAATTGGAAAGAAGAAGGACAAGAAAACAAAATAATCTTTTATCCAAATTCACAAGATCTATCACAAAAAACTGGCACAAATTTAGCTTTATCAACACAAAATTTGAGTAATTTTCCTTCAACCACTCTTGACCAATATACTGAAATTGTCAAAACAGATACACTAAAAAGAATGACTAATGCCAATGTAATAAATACAGAAAAAATAACTATTGGTGGCTTAGAAGCTGGAGTCATAACTTATACAGCCAACTATCCAGATGTTACTGACAAAACCATGAAAGTAAGACATACTTATATTTTGAAAGATAATACTGCCTATTTATTGACTTATACAGCCACAACAGACAACTTTGAAAATTTTTTAGCTCAAGCCGAAAAAATTGTTGACTCATTTCAATTCAATAAATAAATTATGTTGTTAAAAGAGTTCAAAAAATTTGCCATGAAAGGTAATGTCGTAGATATGGCTATTGGTGTAGTAATAGGAGGAGCTTTTGGAAAAATAGTAACTTCTCTTGTCAATGATATTATCATGCCACCAATTGGTGCTCTAACAGGAGGAATGGATTTTTCCAAATTATCAATCACCCTAAAAAAGGCTACTGACACTGCTGAGGCAGTTACACTAAACTATGGCACTTTTATCAACACTGTCTTGGATTTCGTTATTATTTCTTTTTCTATATTTATAGTCATAAAACAAATAAATAAATTCAAGAAAAAAGAAGAAGCCAAACCAAAAGAAACTTCTGAAGAAGTAAAACTTTTGCAAGAAATTAGAGACGAACTTAAAAAAACTAAAAGTACAAGTTAATAAAAAAATACAAACAAAAAACACCTACAAAATTGTAGGTGTTTTTGATTTCAAAAAAATTATTTTTTGTCTGGATCAGTAATATGTAATGAAATAAGTTTAGTCATTTCAAACATTGTTACTTCTTTTTTACCAAATAAAGGCATCAACAAAGCATCAGCAAAGATATTTCTTTTGTTTGCTGGATTTTGAAGATTATGTTTCTTGATATATTCCCAAATTTTCTTCACAACTTGTGAACGAGGTAATGGTCCATGACCAACCACTGCTTCCAATTCAGATGAAAGTTTCATTGGTTTAAGCAATGCTGGGTTTATTTTCCTAGGCATAGTATTTAGGTTAATAATTAAATTATTTAATTTACATAATATATTATAACACTTCCCTGTTAGATAAGCAAGCATAATATCAAAAAATTTACACTGACCCAAAAATAAGCTATAATAAATTAGCTAAAAAAAATAAGTAATCCACACCAAAAATAACCAAAATAAACTTATGGCTCTCTACCACAAATATCGTCCTCAAACCTTTGCTGACATCATTGAACAAGAACATATTACACAAACACTAATAAACCAAATTATAAATGACAAAATTTCTCATGCTTATCTTTTTTCTGGTCCTCGTGGAGTTGGCAAGACAACAATAGCCCGTATCTTAGCCAAATCTTTGAATTGTATCAATAGAAAGACAACTTCAGCTGAACCTTGCAACAATTGTTCATCTTGTATTGAAATAAGTACTTCTAGTTCAATTGACGTTATAGAAATAGATGCTGCTAGCCATACCGGAGTAGATAATGTCCGACAAAATATTATTGAAAATTCTCAATTCAAACCAACACACTCCAAATACAAAGTTTTCATTATAGATGAGGTTCATATGTTATCCACAGCTGCTTTTAATGCTTTGTTAAAAACACTGGAAGAGCCACCAAAATATGTAGTCTTTATTTTAGCTACTACTGACCCCCAAAAACTACCAGCCACTATAATTTCTCGTTGTCAACGCTATACTTTTACCAAAGTTCCTACAAAAGAAATGAAAAAAAGTCTAGAAAATATTGCCAAAAAAGAAGGTGTAAAAGTTGATGATGAAATACTAATTAGAATTGCTAGAAAAAGTGAAGGCTGTCTACGTGATGGTATTAGTCTACTTGAACAATTGATGGCTAGTGGTGACAAAAAAATAACAGTAGAATCAGCTTCACTTATATTGCCTAGCGCTAATATTGAATTACAATTAGAATTTATTCAATATCTAGTCGACAAACAACAAACTGAATGTTTGAATTTTTTGGATAAACTCATTAAAGAAGGATTAAATATCTCTTATTTTTCTCATGAATTTATTGAATTTTTGAGAATAATAATGATTGCTGGTATAGATATGAATCTAGCAGAACAAGAATTAGACATAAACAAAGAACAAAAACAACAAATTATTGAAATAATTACAAAATTATCAGAAACAAAAATTATAGAATTACTAGACCTTGCCATAAAACGTGATAGTGAAATAAAAAATTCAGTCCTTCCTCAATTACCTTTAGAGATGTTGGTAATAGAATGGTGTAACAAAGATAATCGTATCAATCAAAATACAGCTTACAGCTTACAAAAAGAAGAAATTACCAATACAACCAAACAAACAAAAATAGAAAATAATATAATAAATACAGTATCAGAAATACAAAATAATACAGAGAAAGAAACTAAAAAAATTGAAAAAACAAATGAAGAAGAAAAAAAAACTTCAACTAATAAAAATGAAATTAATCTAACACAAGTAGAAAATATTTGGTCAAACTTTATAAAAAAAATAGAAACAGATGCACCCTCTCTGGCTTTTATCCTTAAAATGTCAAAAATAAATAAAGTTGATAACAATGCCATCACTATATCTGTAGAGTATTCTTTTCACAAAGAAAAACTACAAGAACATACTACAAAACAAAAAATAGAATATATTTTAATTGATCTTCTAAAGTCAAATATCTCTTTGGAGATAATAGAAATTCCAAGTAATCAAAAGATAGCTACTAGGAGCAATAATCAGCTAAATAGCCTAGCCACAGCACTTGGTGGTGAAATAGTAAGTTAACCAATTCTTGACTAAGCTTTTTTTTGTGCTAATATAGTTAACAAACAATCGCGGATCGTCTAATGGTAGGACTTCAGGTTCTGGTCCTGAGTATCGGGGTTCGAATCCCTGTCCGCGAACTAAAAAATAAGCTAATTTTAGCTTATTTTTTTATATTAATAAAGACTCTAAAAATCTAAAAGGAATGAGAAGTTTACCCGCCGAAGGTTTGTAAAACAAAACCGTAGGAGGGAATCCCTAGTCCCAAACAAAGCAATTATATAAAAGCGATACAGATATACTAGTCGCTTTTTTTGATACAAATATTTGACAAAAAAAATCTTAGTAGTAAGATAAACTTATAACTTAACAATACATTTTTTTATTAACCAATAACAAAAAAATATGCAAGAAGGAAAAAAATCTTTAGAAATTTTTGATGCTTCAAACTACAAAGTTGGCTTGGTATGTACAAATTTCAATGTGGATATAATTGAAAAAATAAAAAGCTCAGCACTAGAAAAATTAAAAGAATACCAGGTCAAAGAAGAAAATATTGATATATACACTGTTGCTGGTAGCGTAGAAATACCAGTCTTATTACAATCATTGTCTCAAAAGAAAAAACATGATTGTCTAGTAGCTATTGGCACAGTAATCAAAGGCGAGACAGATCATTATCAATATGTTTGTAAGATGGTGAGTGACGGTGTCATGCGTGCTATGTTGGACAATACTATGTCTATTGGCTTTGCTGTACTTACTACTCAAAATAGACAATTAGCAGAAGAAAGAGTTAGTCTGGGTGCTGAAGCAGTAGTTGCGGCTCTTCATAATGCTAGATTGATAAAAGAATAAGTGTCAAAACATAAACAAACAAAAAAAACGTCCAAAACAATGGGCGTTTTTGAAACTTAAGTCAGCACTTGAAAAAAAAGCTAAACTAAGGTATTATGTGGAATGTTGGAATTGTTGTATATATTTTATCACTTCGTTTGTTGTAAATGAGACATCATTTATAACATTTTCAACATTTACAACAATTATAGCAAAAATCTATGAACCTAGACAAACTAAAAGAAGTATTAAGAGACCAACCAAAATTCCGCTTCAAACAAGCCTGGCAAGCTATTTTTGTTGACCTTATAGAAAACTGGGATGATAATACTACTTTACCAAAAGATTTACGTGATAGACTAAAAGAAGAATGCCCGTTAAAAATAAAGTCCACAGCTTTTGAATCCAACAACACAGACACCACCAAAGCTCTTATTTTATTAGAAGACAAGTCCCAAATAGAAACAGTACTTATGCAACACAAAGATGGTCGTAATACTGTTTGTGTATCTTGCCAAGTTGGTTGTCCGGTTGGCTGTGCTTTTTGTGCTACAGGAACTCTTGGGCTTGGTAGAAATTTGACTGTCAGTGAGATTGTTTTACAAGTATTATTTTTTGCCAGATACCTGAAAAAAAATCAAAAAGAAAATACTCGTATTACCAATATTGTTTATATGGGTATGGGTGAACCTTTTATGAACTATGACAATGTTATGGCTTCAGTAAAACTACTCAATGACAAAGACGCCTTCAATATCGGTGCTAGACATATTTCTATTTCCACAAGTGGCGTTGTACCAGGAATCCAAAAATTTGCCAAAGAACCACTACAACTCAATCTTGCTATTTCTTTACACGCCACCAATGACGAACTTAGATCTTCTCTCATGCCAATCAACAAACGTTTTGGAATTGATAGAGTGATGCAGGCAGTAGAAGAATACAAAAATGATAGAGATAGACAAATCATGTTTGAATATCTTATGATGGATAATGTAAATGATAGAGAGGAACATGCCAGAGAATTGGTAGAATTACTTGGCAATGACACATCTCTCTATATGGTCAATCTAATTCGCTACAACCCAACTGGCAAATTCCGTCCATCGCTTCCACAAAATATCAAGAAGTTCAAAAATATTCTGATGCGTGCTGGCATCAAAACTTCTGAAAGATTTGCTTTTGGACAAGATATCAATGCCGCTTGCGGACAACTTGCTCTCAAAAATAAAAAATAAATACAAAAAATCATCCTAAATATAGGATGATTTTTTTGTTCTGAAGAAATTATTCAAATTTGTAATCTGGCTCATCACCTCTATATACTCTTATTTTATAAGTCTTGGTAAATTCTGGAGCACCCACCAATTCTACAGATACAGAGATAATACTCTCACCATAAGATATACTTATATTCTTTGAGGCAGTCTTACTACCATCAATTATTACATGGGCTTTATTATTATTTGATTTGGCACTTACAATAATTCTACTTTCATCTTCAGTTACACGTAAATAATAGACACTAGTTTTTGGATTAAATACTGGATAAACACGTGATTGAAAATTTGTTTTCAAACTAGACAAATCAGTATCACCCAATTTTGGATATTTATTATGATTCACTATTAAATAATAATATCTATTAGCCCCATTTTCAGCTATTAACCTAATAGTTATTTTATTTTCACCATTATCCAATAAAATATTAGAGGTTCCATAATAACCAGCTGACAATTTTTGTTCATTTATATAAACAGTGGTTTTTTTATCTTCAGCTTGTACTTTCAATTTCAAAACATTTTCATCATAACCAGCATTTATATCATATTCTTTGATACTATTATCAAATTTTGGATCAATATTATCACTTAAGTTTTCAGTAATATATTTAATATAGTTATTATCACTAGATTTTTCACGCAATACTTCCAAAGTGTAAATATTTTCTTTTCCTGTTGAATTTACAACTTTGATAACAAAATTATTTTTTCCAACCACCAAAGACAAATTAATTTTGGAAACATCAACTATTTCTATATCATTTACAAACAATTTATCATTTTTGTCTACTGTCAATAACTTCAAAGTTAAAGCAGACTCTGCAAAGTTAGCAGTCAAAAAATAATTATTAACAGCGTAATTGAATCCTGGCTGTAAACCAGCTTTTAGATTTTCTTGCAAAGATTTTAAGAATGGTTCTGAGTCTACACTAGTCAAAGTAACAAAAGAATTAGTTGCTATTAATTTTCTATTTTTAAGTTCAGAATCAATATCACTACTTATATTAGAAGAACGTGTCTTAGAAAAAATAGTATTACTCTCAATGTCAGCCCCAAAACTATAATTAGTAAAATCTGTTTGAGGTAATATCACAATATTTTTGTACCAATTAGGACCAAAATATTTTTTGGCAGTTTGTTCATCTTTTACCCATCTAAGAACCGCTCCGGAATCTACCACATAAATTTTATTACTATTAGCAAATTTTACCAACTGCTTAACAGGGTGAATAGTGACTAAATTTTTAGATGTTTTGAAACTATTAAAATCTTTAGTAGAAACAGTTTTTACATTTGAAAAATTATCATACCAACTTTTGTAGGTAATTTCATTAGGTATAGCGTATTTGAACTTATCTGAAGCTACATAATAAATAGTTGCTTTATTAGCAAGCTTGATAAGACTACCTGTAGTATAAGTTGTAGCAGAAACAACTCCTGGTCTCATGAAGATAGACAATAATATACACATAACAGAAATTGTGCTAATTGATAAGTATTTTTTCATAAATATATTTTATTATGAATAACACAATAGTATAACACAAAAAAGTGATTTTGTCAATGGTAAAATAGACTTTATTGACTAAAATAAGCCAATATTAATACCTAAAATATAACCCAAAAATAACAAAAAAACACCCTCTACAGCCCTAGATGGTGTTTTTCAAAAAAATATTTGTCTCTACTTCCCTACTCTAATCCTCAAACTATTTACAACAACAGAAACACTACTCATACTCATAGCTAAAGCAGCAATCATAGGGCTAAGCAAACCAATAGATGCCAAAGGAATAGCTATAACATTATAAAAAAAGGCAAAAAATAGATTCTGTTTGATAGTCAAAAAAGTCTTTTTGGAAAGCATAATAGCTTCATATACTTTAAGAGGATTACTGTTGGTTAGAACAATATTACCAGTTTCAAGGGCAATATCACTACCACCGCCCATAGCTATCCCCAGATTGGCTTGTGCGAGTGCAGGCGCGTCATTGATGCCATCTCCAACAAAAGCTACAACTTTATTTTGAGCTTGTAATTTCTTTACTTCTTCAGATTTATTTTGTGGCAAGACTTCGGCTAAAACATTGTCAATTCCTAATTCTTTGGCAATAGCATTGGCAGTTTTTTGATGATCGCCAGTAATCATATAGACTTGAATATTTTTGTCTTGTAATTTCTTAATAGCTTCTTTGGCAGTCTCACGCAAGATATCAGCAACGGCTACAACTGCCAATATATCTTTTTTATCAAAAAGATAAATTGGCGTCTTGCCTAGACTAGCATAATTTTCAAAAATTTCTTCAGCTTCCTTTGCAATATTTATTTTTTCTTCTTTAACAAAATTAGCATTACCCAAAAATATTTCTTGTGTTTCAATTAAACCTTTTATTCCACGGCCTTTTATTGTCTGAACTTTTTTTGCTTCTAATAAAGATAATTTATTTTCTGTGGCAAATTTTACAAAAGCTAATGCAAGAGAATGCTCACTCTGTTTTTCTAAAGCACAAGCAAGACTCATAATTTTTTCTTCACTCAAATCTTTTTTAATAACATTAATATCAGTAATCTCTGGTTTACCTTGAGTCAAAGTACCAGTCTTGTCAAACATGACTACTTGAATTTTGTGTGCTAATTCTAGACTTTCTGAATCTTTTATTAAGATCCCCTTTTCAGCACCTTTGCCACTACCGACCATAATAGCAGTTGGCGTTGCCAAACCTAAAGCACAAGGACAAGCAATAACAAGCACAGCCACGGCATTGATAATACTCAATTCAAACCCAACGCCCAATAAAAAATACCAAATCGCAAAAGTAAGTAGAGCAATAACAATGACACTTGGTACAAAAATACCTGAAACTTTGTCAACCAATTTTTGCATAGGTGCTTTACTACTTTGAGCCTGTTCCACAAGCTTAATAATTTGAGAAAGCATGGTTTCGCTGGCAATTTTGTTTACCTCTATTTTGATAACTCCAGTACCATTGATAGTCGCAGCGTAAACTTGATCCCCGACATTTTTTTCCACAGCCACACTTTCACCTGTGAGCATTGATTCGTCAATAAAAGTATTACCTTCTAATACCTTGGCGTCTAGCGGAATCTTCTCCCCTGCTTTGACTAACAAAATATTGTCAATTTGCAAATCCTCAACAGCCACTTCTCTCTCCTTACCATTTTCTATTAAACGAGCTTTCTTCACACCCAAAGCAAACAATTTTTTGATAGCTTCAGAGGCACGGCCTTTACTCTTGGCTTCCAAATACTTGCCAAGTAAAATCAAAGTTACAATCACAGCCGCGGTCTCAAAATAAAGTTGGGCGCCGATGGTCATAGCATAAATACTGTAGAAAAAAGCAGACAAAGTCCCCACAGACACAAGTGTATCCATGTTGGCTTTGAAATGCTTCAGTTGACTTAGCATACCACGATGAAATTGCCAGCCAGTAATAAAAACTACAACAAAAGATAAAAATAAAGTAATCCAAGCAAACTGCATTGGCATATCAAAAAACATCGCGACCAGCAGTGGTAAAGTCAAAATTAACGATAACACAAACTTATTACGACTGACTTTTATACTATCCAGATGATGTTTGTGTTCATCTGACCCTTCTTTCAAAATTCGGTAATCACCAGCACTAGCCACTGCTTTG
>MNVC01000039.1 GCA_001871435.1 Candidatus Magasanikbacteria bacterium CG1_02_32_51 | reverse complement strand
TCTCATTTCAGGTAATGGCACAAAAATAGTCTATGTCAAATTCCGTTCCTCTGACGGAGGCACTATTACTTATTCAGATACTATTGATCTTGTTGGTCAAAGTTTCTTTGATCCAAACAGCCTAACTAAAGATATTAACCCAAACAATTGTAGTCTAATTCCTGACCATGCTTACAAGTCTAGTAACAGCAAAGCAGTCTATTATATCACTACCAACTGTACCAAGAGAGCCTTTTCTAGTTCTAAAATATTCTTTACTTACTTTGACCACTGGTCACAAGTAATACTAACAACCAAACTAAACACTCTTGACAACGACACTCTAGGCTTTATGCCTTATGGTCCTAAGTATGATCCTAAATATGGGGCATTAGTCAAAACAACTACTGACCCTAAAGTCTATCTCTTACTTAATAATAATAAATACTGGATACAAGATGAAAATATCTTCAATACTCTAAACTATCAATGGGACTGGATAGAAGATATTGACCAAAGACTACTAGACAAATATATAACTAAAACAGAAATCACAGACACTAGCACTCATCCTAATTACACCCTCATCAAATACAGAAATAATCCTAAAGTCTATAGACTAGAACCAGATTCTACAGATTCAAACAAACAGGTTAAACGTCATATCCCAAACGAAACAATATTTAATCAACTAAACTTTAGGTTTGATAGAGTAGTGACTATTGATGATAGTGAAGTATATGAAGATGGGGGAGAGTTGAGGATGTAAAAATTTTGTAACTAAAAACTGACTAGAAAGTCAGTTTTTTAGAGGTAATTTTTTATTGTCCCATCGCCCTCAATATAACATTGATAGTTTTTAAGAGTATAGAAATGTCCAGTAATATTGATCTGTTTTTGATATAAAAAAGATCGTATTGAAATTTTTGTAGAGAGGTTTCTAGATTAGCTGTATAATGTTGTTGTACTTGAGCCCAACCAGTGATGCCAGGTTTTATGACATAGCGTAAATTGTAGTAAGACATCTTGTTTTGTAAGTCATTGCTTATCTCTGGTCGTTCTGGTCTTGGTCCAATAACAGTGATTTCACCTTTTAATAGATTGATAATTTGTGGTAATTCGTCCAATCTAGTTTGACGTAAAAATTTACCCACGCCGGTAATTCTATTATCATCTTTTTGGGCAAATTGTGCTCCGTGCATTTCGGCGCTACCATCTTCGGCCAGAGAATACATTGTACGGAATTTATACATCCAAAATATTTGGTTATTTTTACCAAATCTTTTTTGTTTGAAAAATATTTTTCCTGTGGAATTTAGTTTGATAGCTAGAGAAATGAAAGGTAGTAATATCAAAAAAAATAAAGAAAAAAATACAATAGATACAAATTCAAGTAATTTGGTAAATTTGTTGTACACAGGTTTGTCTAGATCTGACAAATATTGCAAAAACCAAGTTTTATAAAAAGCAGATGGCGGAATTCTACCTGTAACATTTTCATAAAAATTAGAAATGCTAGTTATTTTTATTTGTTTGAAAAGTAGTTGATAGAGTTCTTGGCTAAGTTCGTCTTCTTTGTCCAGATTATTGTGAGTAACTATAATTTCTATTTGATTTTCATTTACTATTTTTTCTAATTTTTCTTTTGTTTTATATATATTTATATTGTGATATTGTGAGTCGTTTATTTGGTTATTTAGATCTATAATAGCTTTGGTATTGTAACCTAAGGTCATTTGTTTTTGGAGTATATCAATGATCTCTTGAAATTCTTGGTTGTAATCCAAAAATAAGATATTGGCTTGTAATTTGTTGCTACTTATTATATTAATATAGACTTTGCGCCAAATAAAAATTAGTAAGTAAGCAATAGAAACTGTCAAAAGTAAAATAGTTTTTGGATTGGTATTTTTATTTGTAGAAAAAATATAAAGAATAGCGATACTAATCAAAAATGAAGCTATTGCTGACTGAATAAGAGTGGAAGTAAATTTTTTTTGGGATATTTTTTTGAAATCGTAGAGACCATTTATATAGTTTATTATTAACCACACCAAGAAAATAACTACAAAAACAGACAAATTTTCGGACAATTGTTTTGTATTTTTGAATTCTAAATTACGTAAAACAAGCCCTGACCATAGAGCCAAAAAAAATAATATCAAATCTCCGCTAAGTAATATAAATTGTTTTAATTTGTACTGAAATTTCATAGTTGTCAGTATTCTTTATTTTTGCTATACTTTATTCAAGTAATTTAGCATAATTTAGTGCAAAAAACAAGCTATGAAATTTAAGATTTATATTTGGCTTATAATTGTTGTTTTTTTGACCCCTATTTTTGTCTTGGCAAAGACGCCAAATGATCCTTTTTTTGGTCAATGGTCATTTGAGGATATTGGTGTTTATAAAGCTTGGGATTATGCTACAGGCTCTAAAGATGTTGTAGTAGCAATTATTGACAATGGTTTTGATACTTTTCATCCTGATTTGGTAGATAATTTGTG
The DNA here is from genome assembly GCA_001871435.1 of Candidatus Magasanikbacteria bacterium CG1_02_32_51. Taxonomy (GTDB): domain Bacteria; phylum Patescibacteriota; class Patescibacteriia; order Magasanikbacterales; family UBA922; genus UBA1557. The sequence continues at coordinate 3,016 of MNVC01000039.1, read as the reverse complement.
GATTAATACCGCTGAAATAGCAGACAACAAGATTGATGATGACAAAAATGGTTTTGTTGATGATGTCTATGGTTGGAATTTTTTAGACAACAACAATGACCCAAGACCAGTTGTTGATAATTTGACAGACTCTCAAAAAAAAGAAGGTGTATTTAATCATGCGACTATTGTAGCTGGTATTATTGGAGCCAAAGGGAATAATAATTTTGATGGTGCTGGGATTAATTGGGATATTAGACTTATGAATTTGAAAGTCATTGGTAATGATGGAATGGGAAACTTTGCACCTCTGGTAAATGCAATTTATTATGCAGTCAACAATGGTGCCGATGTTATCAATATTAGTATGGTTAGTGAAGGATATGAACAAAAATTAATTGATGCTGTTGATTATGCTTATCAACACAATGTTGTTGTGGTAGCTGCTGCAGGCAATAGTATGGCAGATTTGAATATTAAGGCTATGTATCCAGTCTGTGCAGATCAAACTTTTTCTAAAGAAAAAATTTTAGGTGTTAGCGCTATAGACAAAAATCATCATTTGGCCATTTTTTCTAATATTGGTTCAAAATGTATAGATATTACAGCACCTGGAGTAAATATCCGTTCTGCTTTGCGTTTTTCTCCTACCAATGGTTTGTTGTATTCTTATAGTTTGGCCAATTCTTGGAGTGGCACTTCATTTTCAGCTCCTTTTATATCTGGGGCAGTGGCTCTACTCAAGAGTGTTAATCCAAATTTGAGTGTTGACCAAATTTTTGAGGCCTTATTTACTACAGCTCATCATACACCAAATGATGATGAAGCTGGTTATGCCAATTTGTTTGGGGTAGGTCTTTTACAAATAGACAAAGCAATTGAAAGTATTTTGAGTAATAAAACTACAGTCCAACCTACAAATTTACCAATAGTAATTAAACCAATAACAATTTATAATACTAGTAGTATTTTGAAAAATACTAATGTAGTTTTGATTTCTGCTAAACTTGGTCAGAAGGAAATTTTGGAGAATAATAAAGCTGTTGATTTATTTGGAGAATTTTTGGGAGTAGAGGATGCTTATTCTTTTGTTGATAAAAATGGTCAATTAGAGAATGCCACTTTATCCACAGGTACTAATGGCAAAAAAGTTGTTAGTTTTTATAATGATAAATTAGAGTTGTTAAAAAAAATTATTATTGATTTAACAGGTAATTATGATTTGGCTATTGGAGACTTTGACAACAACGCTGAAATTGAAATTTTTCTTGCCCCACGTACAGAAAATAATACTTATTTTTTTATATATAATATAAATGGTGAATTAATAAAAAATTATAAAAAATTATTTAAGCATTTTGGTGCTATGATTGATTTTCACAATGGTCAAATAGCTTTGGCTTATAATGATTTATACAAAACTAATATTGAAATTTTGGATAATAATTTTAATTTGTTAAATAGTTTTTCTACCGCCAATATTTTGTCAGGACAAATTATGGCTTATGATTTGGATGCTGATAACAAAGATGAATTTATTTTGTCAGCCAAAGCTGGTACGTCTGCTTGGCTTAGAGTTTTTAGCAATTTTGGGATTGAGGCTTATAGTTTTAGGGTTTATCCAATTCAGTATAAAAATGGTTTTCATTTTGCTATAGGTGATTACAATGGTGATGAAAATTTTGATTTTATTTTTACCCCAACTGAAAATAGTTCTCCACTGAAAATTACATCTTTAGATGGTACTTTTGTGACTGAAAAGTTTCCTTTTGGTGGTGGTGATTATGGACAAGTATTTAGTTTATTTAGGAAAAATTAAAAATAATTTTCAATCAAATATATGAAAAATAATACGCCAATTTTTGAAAAGAAAAATGTTTTGGTTACTGGTGGTGCTGGATTTATTGGTTCACATTTGTGTGAGAGACTTCTCAAAGAAGCCAATGTAATTTGTATGGATGATTTGTCTAACTCTGATATCTCCAATGTGCAACATTTGTTGCAATATCCAGATTTTGAATTTATCAAATATGATGTCAACGAAAAGATTGATTTGAAAGATTTTCCTGAATTGGACAAGTTCAAAGTAAAATTTCAAGGTATTCAAGAAATTTATCATATGGCTTGTCCTACTAGTCCAAAGAATTTTGAAAATCTTAAAATTCATTCTCTATGGGCTAATTCCAAAGCCATGCTCAACACTTTGGATTTGGCGGTAGAATATAGAGCCAAATATGTCTTTGGATCTAGCTCAGTAGTTTATGGTAGAATTACTGATGAAAATAGCATTTTTTCTGAAGATTTTGAAGGGATTGTTGATCATTTGTCACCGCGTAGTTGTTATGATGAAGGAAAAAGATTTGCCGAAACTTGTATAGAAACTTATAAACAAGTCTATGGTTTGGATGCCAAAATAGCTCGTATTTTTACTACTTATGGTCCGAGAATGAAATTGCGTGATGGTTTGCTTATTCCTGATTTTATTTTGAATGCTCTTGACGGTAGAGACTTAGTAATATATGGTGATGGTGATATCAATCAATCTTTGTGTTTTGTCTCAGATATGGTAGATGGTTTGGTACGTCTTATGGCTACAAGTCCTGAAGTAGCAATGGTCAATTTAGGTCTAGATGAGCCTTACAAAATGTCGGAAGTAGCCCAAAAAATTATCCAGATGACTAATTCTTCATCGCAAATAGTTTATGAAGCGCCATTAGTTTTTTTGACAAGTAAAGGTCTGCCAGATTTACGTCGAGCCAAAGAATTTTTGGATTGGATTCCACTTGTGCGTCTAGAAGATGGTTTACGCCGTACTATTGAATATACTTTGGCCAACAAAGAAAATCTTGCTTTCAAAAAATAAAATTATATGTTTGTAGCAATAGTACCTGTCTATAATGAAGAAAAAAGAATAACTGAAGTAATAAAAAGTCTCAAACTATATGTGGATAGTGTGGTAGTTGTAGATGACAAATCTGTTGACAATACAATTGGAGAAGCCGAAAAAAGTGGTGTTATTGTCTTGAAACACAAAATA
>MNVC01000007.1 GCA_001871435.1 Candidatus Magasanikbacteria bacterium CG1_02_32_51 | reverse complement strand
TGCCAGACGTATTCTTTCAAAACTTTATCTGCAAATCTTTTCTTTCTATTTTTACTTTGAAAATTCTTTTTACAATTTTCACATTTATACATTTGTAAATTTCTTCTTCTGCCATTCTTTTTTATTTGTCTTTTTAAACAAAATGGACACTTTTTTTATATAGCATATTAAATTAAGTTAGTTTTATCGCTGTATTATGCCATATATTTCACTTTTTAGCCTACCGTTTTGTCTATTAACCCAAATTTTTTAATATTTATATAAAAAAGAACGAGCTTTACACTCGTCCTTTTGTTTTAAATTTATCTATTAGTCTCTCTTTTTGAAGAAACCAGGTTTTCTATCACCACCACGATTGTTGTTTCCTCCACCAAAGCCACCACGACCACCTTGTCCACCACCCATTTGGCGAGCAGGTGCTTCATAAGCGACATAACCTTCTGGTTTTGGTTTCAAAGCTTTCATACTAAGATTGACTCTACCTAGACTATCTATTTCTTTTACTTTTACTTTGACGATATCTCCAAATTTCAAGACATCACTAGGTTTGTTGACACGTTCCCAAGCAATTTCACTGACATGAACTAAACCATCTTTGCCAGGAAGAAGCTCCACAAAAGCTCCAAAATCTTCTAGACGAACAACTTTGCCATCAAATTCTTCACCAGCTTCTACTTCACGAGTACAATCTTTGACCATCTTGATAGCCAGTTTCATTTGTTCACCATCACTAGAAGTAATAAGTACACGACCATCTTGTTCAATATCAATCTTGGCACCAGTTTCATCTACAATTTTGTTGATATTCTTGCCACCAGGACCAATAAGATCTTTGATTTTTTCTGGATTGATAAGTACAGTCACAATACGTGGAGCATATGGAGAAAGATCAGCTCTTGGTTCAGCAATAGCCCTAGCCATTACCTCAAGAATTTGTAAACGAGCTTCACGAGATTGTTTGATAGTTTGTTCTACAAGATCCCAAGTAAGACCGTTAGTCTTAGTATCCATCTGCACGGCTGTAATACCATCAGCTGTACCAGCAATTTTGAAATCCATTCCACCAGGACCATCTTCAACATCTTGCAAATCAGTTAGTACTTTCCATTTTGTGACATTACCATTGTTTGAACCAGCATCAGAAGCAAGACCCATAGCAATACCAGCTACTGGTTTTTTGATAGGCACTCCAGCGGCCATCAATGATAAAGTAGAACCACAAGTAGAAGCCATAGAACTAGAACCATTTGATCCCATTACTTCAGACACAACACGAATAGCATAAGGAAAATCTTCCTCAGCAGGAAGCACTGGTTCCAAGGCTCTTTCTGCCAAAGCACCATGACCAATTGCCCGACGACCTGGTCCACGTAGTGGTCCAGCCTCGCCATAAGCAAATGGTGTATCATTGTAGTGGTGCATATATCTCTTTTTACCATCTTCTTCCATACTATCCAAAGTTTGGACATCCCCTGGAGCACCAAGAGTAACAACAGACAAAACTTGAGTATCACCACGCATGAACATAGCAGAACCATGAACACGAGGTAACAAATCTACTTCATTTTGTAATTCACGAATTTCAGTAATTTTACGACCATCAAGTCTTTGATCATTTTCCAAAATTCTTTTGGTAATTTCTACACAAATAAGATATTTGATTTCTGACAAAACTTTCTTTTGAACATTTTCTTCAAAACCCTGTCCGGTCAAATGTTCCACCAAAGCTACTTCAATTTCTGCAATCATTTTTTTACGTTCATCTTTGGTTACCTTTGGAGAATTAAAAATCAATTTTTCGGCATTATCAGCAATAAACTTTTCAGCAACTTTTTTTATTTGATCTCCTACACTTTCGACACCTTCAACAAATATTACTTCTTTTTCTTGTCCAACTTCTTTTTGTATTTTTTCAAAAAATTCAACTACAGGAGCTAATTGTTCACAACCCCATTTCATAGCTTTGAAAAAAACATCTTCAGAAACTTCTTGGGCACCAGCTTCTACCATTACCAATTTTTTTGGAATACCAGCGACAACTAAATCTAATTTTTTATTAGTTTCCAATTGACTTGAAGTAACATTCAAAATAAATTCACCATTTTCATCTAGACCAACACGAGCTGAGGCAATAGGACCATTCCAAGGAATTGAAGAAATAGAAAGTACACAACTAGCAGCTAACAAAGCTACTGTTGAGGCATCATTTTCACCATCTACTGACAAAGCTGTAGTAATTACTTGAATATCATTACGAACTCTTTCGTCAAACAAAGGACGAATAGCTCTATCAATCAAACGAGAACTAAGAATAGCCTCATCACTTGGACGACCTTCACGTTTCATGAATCTTGAACCTTTTATTTTTCCAGCAGCATAGAGCTTTTCCTCAAAATCTGTCATAAGAGGAAAATAATCTATACCATCACGAATTGTTTTACTCTTTACTACAGTTGCAAGAATTGTAGTATCTCCATAACGTACTGTACATGAGGCATTTGCTTGAAGTGCAAATTTGCCAACTTCTACAGTAAGAGTACGTCCACCCCATTCCATAGACCATTGTTTTGCGTGTAACATAAAATATGTGTTACGAAGTTGATCTTGATACTATAGACCTGCACATTTCAATTAGCGTGCATTGATCTAGGTGTCTCAAGACCAAAATCTTGAATAAATAAATCCTGAGCTGAGAATACAGCGAGGGATCTTTCTTAAATAAAAACGTTTACTTTGAAAAAGATCCTGATCCCGATAAAATCGGGACAGGATGACGTAGTGATTGTCATTCCGAACTTGTTTTGGAATCTTTACAAAATAAATTCTTATTATAAATATTGTATAACTTCGTTTGTTGAAAATGTAATATAGATCACTTCAATTACAACAAATGAAATGATAAAACATTTACAACACCTACAACATTTATAACATTTACAACAATTTCAACATTTAGAACATTTTTATTTTCCTTTCTTATTTACAAATTTTGGCATTCCTCCTCCTATCAAAAATTTGTCTTTATGTTCTGACAAATTGATAAAATCATCAACGGATTCAATAAGTCTAGAAGAAGTTGTCTCACCAAAAGCCAAAGCCTCTACTTGTTTGCCCATACTTCGTAAGTATTCTACCAGTGGTATATAATCTCCATCCCCAGAAACAATCACAATAGCATCAAGACTTGAAGAAAGACGAATAGCGTCAACTGCCAAACCAACATCCCAATCAGCTTTTTTCATACCACTATTGAAAATCTGTAAATCTTTTTCTCTTGTTTCTATACCAAGATTGTACAAAGCTTCAAAAAATGGCTGTTCATCCTGAGACTCAGTACGAACTACATAAGCAATACTACGGATAAGTTTACGACCAGCTATTGCTTCTGATACGATATTACCAAAATTAACCTTTTTATTAAAAAGATTTTTGGCAGAATAATACATATTCTGTACATCAATAAACACCCCAACGCGTTGATCGGGGTGTTTTAGAGGATTTTTTTTGGTCAAATTATTCATTTTCATCTACAATTACAGCTACATCTTCTTCTGATTCATCTTCTACATCATCACTTTCAAATTGTTTAGCTTGTTTTAATTTTAATTTTTTTGTAAGCTCTTCAAAAGAAGTTGCATTTTCACGTTGTAAATATTTGAGTAATTTACGACGTTCACCAACTTTACGTAGAAGACCTCTACGTGAAGAATGATCTTTGTGGTGAGCTTTCAAATGTTCTGCAAGCTCATCTATCTCTGCGCTCAAAATAGCAATTTGAACTTCAGTAGACCCAGTATCACCTTCGTGAGTTTGGTATTTTTTAATTAAACGTTGTTTTTTTTGTTTATCTAACATAGCATGCAATAGTTTAACGGGCACATGGTAGGCATGTCTATTAAGGTCCGTATCCCAGTTTTAATTGGGATGAATTAAAGCAAAATTAATATAACAGACAAGCAAAGCTTTGTCAATAGTAAAACACACTTTTTTCGCTAAATATGGCTAGTTTTAGACAATAATTTAAAAATTTTGAATTTTGAATTTTGAATTTTAAAACAATTTCTGAATTTTTAAATTTTAAATGATTCCTAAAAATTCTTTTAAAATTCTGACATTTAAAATTGTTTCAAAATTTAAAATTTAAAATTACTGAACATTATCCCCTTTTAAGTGCCATCTTTAATAATTCCTCTACCGTTTTGTCTTTGGTATCTAAACTCTTCACAATATCACGAGCTTCATCTTTGCTATGCCCTATAGCAACAAGAGCTTCTACTACATCAGACAATTTGCCACCTATTAACTCCTTACCTTCACTTTCTGATTTCAAACTTTTCACAATTTTATTTTTCAATTCTACCACTAGACGCTCAGCAGTACGACGACCAATGCCACTCACTTGAGTAAGATAAGAAATATCTCCCCTACCAATAGCATCTTGTATTTCATCAAGACTTCCCAAAGACAAAATATTCAAGGCTCCACGAGGACCAAGACCTTTGATTGAAATAAGTAATTCAAAAAAAATCTTTTCTTCCAAATTTCTAAAACCAAAAAGTTCAAGAACATTTTCAGCAACTTTCAAATAAGTATAAATTTCAATTTTTTCTCCAATTTTCAAATCAGCAAAAAAAGAAGTAGAAACATTTATTTCATAACCAATACCAGACGAAGTAAAAACTAAAATATCTGATTTTCCTTTATTCTTTATAATGCCAGAGACAATTGATATCATAATTACTTATTATTCAAAAACAAAATTCCAAATTCTTTGATAGCTTTAGTACTATAAAAAATAGTATTTTTATCAGTACCACCATGAGCACTTTCTAATTCTTCACCATCTTCATTATACAGTTTTTTGATTGTCAAAGAAAGATCTGGCTCAAAAGGTTGCATAATACGAACTTTATCACCAAGACGAAGAGCGTTGTGAGCGCGCATAGTAATCTTATATTTTTTATTCGTCTTTTCACAAGCCAAGACTTCTCCCACATAAGTTTCTTCAGTACCTTGATGACTATTGCTAGTATTTTGTTCAACATTATCGCGACCAAAAAGAAAACCTGTAGTATAACCACGATGAACTAATTTATCCAAAATATTTTTCTTGATAGTTTTCAATTTTCTTTTTTTGGATTTAAGATCATCATCTTTACCATCTTTTAACAAATAATCAAAAGCCATGCGATAAGCCTTTACTACACTAGACAAATAAGCAGGACTCTTGGCCCGACCTTCTATTTTGTAGCTAACTACCCCAGCCTCAAAAAGCTCTGGTAAATATTCAATAAAACACATATCTTTGGAATTGAAAATATAAGTTCCATTGATATCTTCTTCCACATCCATCTCTTTTTCTTTTTTGAGTGGATCCTCCATGCTTGTTTCTATAAATTTGATACTATTCAAATCATATTTCCAACGACAAGGTTGAACACAATCTCCCAGATTGGCTGAACGACCTGCAAGATGAGCTGACAACATACAGCGTCCGGAATAACTCATACACATCGCCCCGTGAATAAAATATTCTATTTCACACTTTGGTACTGCTTTGTGAATTTCCTTTATTTCTTCTAGTGTAACCTCACGGCCAAGCACCACTCTTTCCAAACCTTGATTATGCCAAAATTTTACAGTCTCAGCATTAGTAGCATTAGCCTGGGTAGAAAGATGAATGGCTAGATTTGGGGCATATTTTTTGACCATTCCCATCACTCCAGGATCGGAGACAATCAAGGCATCTGGTTTCCATTCATTTAGTTTTTTCAAATAGGGTGGAAGTCTTTTCAAATGATCATTGTGAGCCACAATATTTACTGTAACATAAATTTTTTTGTTAATTGAATGTGCATACTCAATAGATTTTTTGACATCAGCACTGGTAAAAGTATTAACACGCACACGCATACTGAAATCTGGAATACCCATATAGACTGCATCAGCACCATAAGCAAAAGCATAACGCATTTTTTCGGGACTTCCAGCAGGAGCTAATAGTTCAAGTTTCTTTTTTGACATACACTATTTAAGATACAAATTATGAATAATAAACAAATAATAATTAAAAAAATGACAAATGTCAAAGCTCAAATTTCAACTTGTCCGCCTTGGGAGGAATCAATTATGAATGTCTAAATGATAAAATTTTTGACATTAAAATTTTGGATTTGATTTGTCATTTAGATTTTGTAATTTGAAATTTTAAACATGACCTTGTAAGCTCACTGCAATTTAACTTCACTATCAACTAAATAAAAATGTCTTTAACTCCTAAGATATTCCACTAAAACTTGTACTCCAAATCCATTCGCGCCAGCTCTAATATGTGCTTTACCTTTACTACCATAAATAGCACTAGCCAAATCGATATGAGCCCAAGGATAATTTTTTTCACCAGTTTCTTTGTCTTGGGTAAAAAATTGCAAAAAGGCCGCAGCTGTACTAGCTGTTCCATATCTTTCTCCTCCAACTCCACCAGTATTTTTAATATCAGCTACTTCACTTTTCATGGCTTCACTATATTCTTCACCAAGTGGCAAGCGCCACAAATTTTCTCCGATAGCTTCTCCCAAATCTATCATCTTCTCAACAATCTTATCTTCTGGTGTAAAAATTCCAGATTTTTCTAATCCCAAAGCAGACATACAAGCACCAGTCAAAGTTGCCAAATCTATCACCTCTTTTGGTTCATACTTAGTAGCATAACAAAGTCCGTCAGCTAGAATAAGACGACCTTCTGCATCAGTATTTTTGATTTCCACAGTAGCACCATTCATAGCTGTCAAAATATCATCAGGACGATAAGAATCACCACCAGGCATATTTTCAGCAGATGGAATAAGAACTACAATATTTTTCTTTACTTTCAAATCTGTCAAAACTTTGATAGCCCCCAAAACTGAAGCGGCGCCAAGCATATCAAATTTCATATCTATCATATAATCCCCCGGCTTTAGAGAAAGCCCACCAGAATCAAAAGTAATTCCTTTGCCAACCAAGACACTTGGTTTTTTGTCTTTATCAGTGCCCCAATATTCAACAATAATAAATTTGGTTTCATGTTTGGAACCACGACCGACAGCTAGCAAACAACCCATGCCAAGTTTCTCAATTTCAGCTTCTGACAAAACTTTGGTCTTGATATTTTTGTTGGCTTTTGCCAATTGCAAAGCTTCATTAGCCAGATAAGTTGGTGTCATGATAGTTGGTGGAATATTACCCAAATGTCTAGCAAAATTTACACCACCAGCAATAATAAACCCTTCTTCAATACCTGTTTGTAAATTTTTTGTAATAGTCTTATCAAAATCTCCCAACAAATTTACCTCTTCTAACCTAATAATTTTGTCATCTTTTTTTGTTTTGAATTCATCATAGGCATAAGTCGCAATTTCGATAGCTACGACTGTTTCTTGAACCAATCTTTTTACTTCAAATTTTTTTAATAAAATATTTGATAATACTAAATTTAATTTATTATATTTTTTATTTTGAGAAATCAAAAAAGCGGTACCAATTATTTCCTTATAATTTTTGATACTCAAATCTTTTTCTTTTCCCAAACCTACGAGCAATACTCTTTCATATTTTGTACTATCAATATAAAAAAAACTACTTTGTTTTTTCTTCCCTTCAAAATCTTTGTTAGCAAAAACTTTGGCCACAAATTTTGCCAAATCTTTGTCCAAATTTTTACTAAAATTATCTAACCCAACATCTTCAAAAATTGGGATAATCAGACAATCTATTTTTTTATTTTCTTTGTTTATACTGTATTTTGTCATATGTTTTTTTATTCATCCCGAATCCTCCGAAGCTCTGTGAAACAAGAGCATAGGTGGAGAGGGATCTATAGACCCTGGTTACAATCTTAATAAAATTATATTTTCTAAAAAATGTAATAACGAAATGTCCCGATAAAATACGGGATCTCGTACTCTGTCGTCGGGAAACATGTAAATTTCGTCAAGAACGTTGACAAATTTCTCCGTCAGCCGACGGATCAATTTGTCACTCCACTTTTTTATTTTTAAATTCCTCAATAGTCAAAACTACTTCGTCAAACTCAGAAATAATCCGAAGTGGGTTTCCTTTTTGGAGAGTAATAGAATCATGATAACCCCAAGTCACTCCCACTGCTGGCAAATTTACTTCTTCTGCTTCACGCAAATCACCAAGAGTATCAGTAAAGAATAAACATTCTTCTGATAACAAATTATATTTTTCAAAAATCATCTGGAATTTTATGACTTTTGACCTATTAACACCATTACCCAAAACTCCCATAAAATGGGAAGCTAAATTACCACATTCCAAATAATTTTCAAGATTTTTTTCACTGGTACTTGAAACAATAAACAATTTGTAATCTTTACTCAATTTTTCTATATCTTTTTTGAAAGGAAAAAGATTTTTTTCTGCAAAACGTTTTTTCATTTCACTAGCATGAAATATTTCTTCATCTGGACTAAAAATCAAATCAGCACTTTTGAAAACATTACCATTGTGTAAGTCTCTAAAAGATTCATCAGTAAGATGAGGTTTGAATATCTGGCACACTTCCAAATTCATAGCGTATGTATCACCGAGCACACCATCAAAATCAAAAATAATTGCTTTTAACATATGTTTTGTCATCCTGAATTTATTTCAGGATCTTTCTTAAGATTAACTTTTTTAATTAATGAAACTTACAAAAGCTTAAACGTAATTTTCGCTTACAATATTATAATAGATAAACAAAGCAAAATTTAGGAAAGATTCTGAAACAAGTTCAGAATGACAATTACAACCCAATCATACCCAAAAAAAACACTCTAGTCAAACCAAAATTTCAACTTGCAAAAGGATCATATAAAAAGTATAATAAGTTTGAAAAAATCTACTCACAAAAACATTAATTCATAAAAAATATCCTTACGTCATCTTTCAGTGGCTCAGGATGTGACAAACCACCTATGAAAATAGCCATCATCGGTACCCACTCTACTGGCAAAACTACTCTTGTAAACAAGTTAAAAGAAAAACTAGACAGCCTAGGCAAAAAAGTCATCATTGTCCAAGAACTGGTAAGACATTGTCCGTTTCCAATTAACGAAGAAACCACAATTGATGCCCAAAAATGGATTATGAATAATCAGATAGCCAAAGAGCTGGAAGTAGACCATAGTAACAAAATCTTGATTACTGACCGGGCAACTATAGACAACTTTGCCTATCTACACCGCGTGGCTAATGAAGAGACCTCAAGAAATTATGAGCAAATCGCCTTTGATCACAGCAGTACTTATGATCTTATTTTCAAAACTCAAAAGTTAAATATAGTAGCAGTAGAAGATGGCCTACGCACGACTGATGAAGAATTCCGTACTCTGATAGACAATATAATCAATCACTTTTTGAAAAAACATCAGGTCAAATTTATACCACTCCAAGCCACGACTAATTATGATGTACATGTGGGAGATATTTTGGAGAGGATAAATGTTTAATCAAAAAACCTCTCGTTTTGAGAGATTTTTTATTTTCCTAAAAAATCATTTTACATTCACCCGACAAGACCGACACCTTGGCTCATAATTGTCCGAACCAACTTCTACACGATTGTCACCACCAAAAACCCGATGTGTATAGACCGCATCTGTATCCCGACATTGCATACAGACCGCACTAGTCTTATATACCGAATCCGCCAGTGCCATCAAGTGAGCTGTCGTCTCAAATGGTACTTGTAAATAGTCACTATCCAGACCACAGACTATTACAGAAATTCCTTTTTCATCTACCAATTTTTTACAAAGTGCGACAAGTTCATCTCTATCAAAAAATTGTATTTCATCTATTCCAACAAGATCCAAATTGTCAAAATCCAAATGCTCATTCATCTCAGCTACTTTGGTTACAGATATGGCTGACAAATAATTACCATTGCGTGAGGAAATATCTTGAGGTCGTCCGAATCTATCGTCTAAACCATGCTTAAAAACCACAATTTTCTTTTGCGCGATGTCTTGAATTGTGAGACGTCTGATAAGCTCAGCACTTTTGCCACTAAACATCGGACCACTTATCACGTCTAGTCTGCCTTTTTTCATATTTTACTGTCATCCCGATCCTCCGAAGCTCCGAGAAAACGAGGAGTGTAGGAGGAGAGGGATCTTTCTTAAAAATAAATTTATTTGAAAGGAAAACTTTCAAAAGAGGTAAAAGACTTAACAGTCTAATATCAAAAACATTATACAACAAAAAGTGAAATATATAAAAATAATATTTTTATTTTTATATAACTCCGGGGAGTTTGAGGGGGAAAGCTGTTTGAGCGTACGTTGCTAAACTAATTTTGACCTTACCCACTCGAGAAAACGCGAGTTCTTTCCCCTTCAAAACTTTTTGTTACTTTTTAGTTATAAAAAGTAAGAACTATTTAAAGACAATGATTTGCTAATAAAAAAGAACATATTGAAAAATACGTTCTTTTTTTAACTTTACTCCTTCACACTCAACAACACATCCACTCCATCAATCTTATACAACTTATCATCTGACTCATCAAAAACAATCTTTTCTTTTACCAATTCTCTAGCCAAGACACTCTTCTTGATTTCAGCTTCATATTCTACAAAAACTTTTTGTAGATTTTCATTTTCTGTATGATATTCTACTATCACTTCATCAGCAATCGTCATACCTTGTTCTTTGCGAATTTGATTGATAGTACGTACTATCTCACGCACTAGACCTTCTTTTTTCAATTCCTCAGTGATATAAATATTTAGTGCCATCTTGAATCCCCAATCTTCTTTTTTCTTCAAATGATTATCTTCTTTATCAAAGTGTTCCAACAATACTTCTTTGACATTGAGTTCTTCGGCTATAATATTTTTGGAATCAGCAAAAATAAACTCCGCACCAAAAATATAGAATTGTGACAACACTTGTCTGACTTTTATACCACTCTCAGCCCGCATAGACAAACCCATTTCCACCACTTTTCGAACTGTTTCCATTTCTTTCAACACTTTTTCATCCTCCTTTTTTGGCTTGCCAGCCGTAGCTTCATAGTTTGATGACTTATCAGACACAGCTTCATGATTTAGTGGCTTGCCAGCCGTAGCTTCAGCGAAGGCTGGCCACATTTCTAGATGCACTGATTCTAGTTCACCACCCAACTCTTGATAAAGTTTTTCAGACATAAATGGTGTAAACGGCGCCATCAATTTTGCCAAAGTAAGTAAGACTTCTCGAAGCGTAGCGACAGCTTGTACTTTGTCTTCACTATTTTCGTTTTTGAATCTATCACGTGAACGACGAACATACCATTGGGAAAGTTCGGTAATAAAATCTAATATTGGACGGCTAGCTTCGGCAAGTTTATACTCATCCATTTTTTCAGTTACTTCTTTTAATAATCCATGTAACTTCGCCATGATCCATTTATCCAAAACATGTGTAGACTCTGTGTAATCTTTTTTATAATCTGTGAAATCAGTACTGAACATTTCGTAAAAACTAAATACATTCCACAAAGTATTTACAACTTTATTGTAAACTTCTCGTACATCTTTTTCTGAGAAGTTTAGACTCTCAGCATACATGGCTGGTGAACTTACCAAATAATAACGTAGCGCATCAGCTCCATATTTTTCAAGTACAATATTTGGATCTGGATAATTTTTGAGACGTTTACTCATCTTTTTACCATCTTCAGCAAGCACAATTCCATTAACAATTACATTTTTGAAAGCAGGCACAGACTCTTTCACAAGAATGGATGGGTTCTTGCCGGTAGTCAAAGCTGTGGCCAAAACATGAAGGGTATAAAACCAACCACGAGTTTGGTCTTGTCCCTCGGCAATAAATTCGGCTGGAAAACCAGCTTCAAATTTTTCTTTATTTTCAAAGGGATAATGCATTTGACCATAAGGCATCGCCCCAGATTCAAACCAACAGTCAAGTACTTCAGGGATTCTTGTAAATGTTTTACCATCTTTTTCAAAAGTAATTTTGTCCAAAATATGTTTGTGCAAATCCTCTACTTTTTGTCCAGACAATTCTTCCAATTCGGCGACCGAACCAATACAAATAGTTTCGTGTCCATCTTCACTACGCCAAATTGGCAAAGCTGAACCCCAATAACGATTGCGAGAAATTGCCCAATCACGAGCCCCTTCAAGCCAGAGACCAAAACGTCCATCTTTGATATGATCCGGCACCCAACTTGTTTTTTTATTATTTTTTAGCATTTCATCTTTTATCTCAGTTACTTTTACAAACCAAGAAGAAGTCGCATAGTTGAGAAGTGGAGTATCACAACGCCAACAATGTGGATAGCTATGTTCATATTTTTCTTTACTAAACAATTTATCATGATGAGCCAGCCATTTGATAATCTCCACATCAGTCTTAGTATGATCATCTTTTGGTTTTACTTCTTGACCAACAAAATCCAAAACATCAGCAGTAAATTGTCCATTCATTTCCACATGTTGAACCCAACCAACTTTATATTCTTCACCAAGTTTGTAATCATCCTCGCCAAAAGCTGGAGCAATATGCACAATTCCTGTACCATTTTCTGTGGTGACAAAATCTCCTGTTACTACTTTGAAAGCATTTGTAGTATTAGCAAAATATGGAAAAAGTGGTTCATAATTTATCCCAACTAAATCTTCACCTTTCATTGTACTAATCAAAGTATAATCACATTTGTTCTTAGTTTGAAAAACATTAGCCACCAATTCTTTGGCAGCTAGATAATAATTATGTTCTCCTTTGACTACCACATAATCAATATCTTTACCTACTGCTAACAAAACATTACCAGGCAAAGTCCAAGGGGTAGTCGTCCAAGCCAAAATATAAAGTTCCCTATCGTTCAAACCAAATTTCTCTTTGAAATCTTCATCAATCACGCGAAACTTGGCAGTAGCAGACAAATCTTTGATATCCTTGTAACCTTGAGTAACTTCAAAATTAGAAAGTGGTGTTACACAGTGCGGACAAATGTGCATAGCTTTTTTGCCCTCATAAATCAAATCTTTGTTCCAAAGTTCTTTGAAAACCCACCAGACACTTTCCATAAAACTCAAATCCATAGTTTTGTAACAATTGTCCATATCTACAAAGCGACCAATACGATGAATAGTTTTTTTCCACTCTTCCACATAAGTCAGCACAGTATTACGACAAGCTTCGTTGAATTTTTCTATACCAAGTTCATCAATTTCTTTTTTGGATTTTAATCCCAAATCTTTTTCAATAATATTTTCAATTGGTAAACCATGACAATCCCAACCCCACTTACGCTCCACACGAAAACCACGCATAGTAAAATAACGTGGTACTACATCTTTCATAATTGTACCTACAAGATGCCCATAATGAGGAAGACCAGTAGCAAAAGGTGGACCATCATAAAAAACATAAGGCTTATTTTCCGGACGTTCCAAAACAGATTTTTCAAAAATCTTTTTTTCATTCCAATAATTTAATATTTTTAATTCATCGTCGTTGGCATTGTAAGGCATAGTAGCAAAGTAGTTTAGTGATTTAAATAAAGTTTTGTAGCAAAATTTTTAATTTAGGAATTTTAAATTTTAAAACAATTTTTTAATGATCTAATTTTAAATTAACTTCAAAATTGATTCATTCAAAAATTTAAAATTGTTTCAAAATTCGAAATTTAAAATTCCTAAATTAAAAAAACGCCAATGCAGTCTGTGAGAACCCTTTTGTCGGGCGGTACCATCTCACTTCCACATATGCGGCGCTTACTGACTGCTGTTACGGGCTTACCCGAAGAGTTCTACTTCCCCGATTTTTGTGAAAGGCGAGGTTTCTTCTCTTAGCATGTCCGCCGTAGCTTTTTTATAGGAGGACTCCCTGTTGATAACAGGTAATAACGCTTTTAGATATTGTATTAGTATTATACTAATTTTAGATAAAAAGTCAAGGACTTGAAATTAAAAAATCATTAAGCCAAATACTTTATGAACTTTTCAACTTTACAAACTTTATAAACTTCTTTGCTTATTCTGCCTGCTATGTTACAATATAAATAACAACAAACTAATTAAACCATAATCCAATTAACCAATATATGTACTCAAAAAAACTTTATATAGCCTCAGATCATGGTGGCTACAATCTAAAAAAACGTTTAATTCGTTATATAGAAAATGAATTAAGCCTAAAAATAGAAGATTTAGGCCCTTATGAACATGTAGAGGACGATGACTATCCAGATTATGTCATACCTCTCGCTCGCAAAGTAGTGGAAGATGACGCCCGTGGCATTGTGATTTGCAAAAATGGCATCGGCGTCAGTATGGCAGTAAACAAAACGAAAGGCATCCGTTGTGGTGTTGGTTACAATATTGCTGTAGCCGAAACTATGATGACTGATGATAATACCAATGTTTTAGCTCTGGCTGCTCACTTATCTTCCGACGAACACGCCATGGCAATTACCAAAAAATGGTTAGACACAGAATTTAGTGGCGATGATAGACACGTACGCAGACTACAGAAGGTCGAAAAAAATGAAAAATAAAACTTATTCGTTTTTGAAGTAAAAAAATCCAAATTACTAAATCCAAATTTCAACTTGTCCGCCTTGGGAGGAATCAAACCCAAAAAAATAATTTCAAAATTTTTGTCATTTAATAATTTGTAATTGATTTGTCATTTGAGCTTTAAAATTTGTTATTAAAATATTTTATGCTGATAATTCCCTCTATCCTCGTCCGAACTTCCCAAGAATTAAAAAATCAAATTCAATCCATCAACAAATCTGTCTCACGAGTCCAAATAGACTTGGCTGATGGTATTTTTGTTGATAATAAAACTGTTAGTGATCCAAAAACTATTACCAAATATTGTAAAATAGAAGCAGAGTTACACTTGATGGTTAATGATCCACTCAAAGAGCTAAAAAAATGGCAAAAAGTAAAACAAATCAAAAAAATACTAGTACATTTTGAATCTGTCAAAAATCTACATGATATTTTATCTACTTTACATGCTTATAACTGGGAAATAGGAATTGTGCTCAACCCTGAGACTAATATAAAAACCTTAGATGAATACATAAGTGAAATAAAAGGTGTGATGTTTATGGGTGTTCATCCTGGTAAACAAGGACAAAAATTATTACCAAAAGTTTTGAACAATATCAAAAAATTCAAAACCAAATATCCAAAAATATTTGTAGAATTGGATGGTGGAGTCAATGAAAAAAATCTAGAAAAAATTATAATTTCAGGCGTAGATGCTATTTGTCCAGGTAGTGCTATTTTTGGCAATAAAAACAAACCCGCTGATAATATCAAAAATATGAATAAATTTATCAACAGTTTGACTAAAAAGTAAATAAAATATAGAATCGGAGTATAAAAATTTAAAAATTAAATCGTCATCCTGAATTTAGTTCAGGATCTTTCCTAAGATAAACATTTTTATTTAATAAACATGTCTGCCGTCAAGCATGGATTTATCTCCATTAGCTGACGAATCAAAATTAATAAAATTATTATGGAAAATAAAGAAGAAATCCTTGATTTAGTCATCATTGGAGCGGCTGCCGCTGGCAGTGCTGCTGCTATTTATGCTTCTCGTCGTAACTTGAATTTTGTTGTGGTAACCAAAGATATTGGTGGCGAGGTAGCCCTTTCTGGAGACGTCAACAATTGGCCAGGTATTATTGATATAACAGGTTATGAACTAGCCCAAAATTTTTATAAGCATATTCAATCTTACAATGTAAAAATTGAAGAAGGATATTCAGTCACAGCAATAAAACAAGAAAAAAACTATCACACAGTCACTGCCAAAAATTTTTTAGAAGAAGAAAAACAATACAAAGCCAAGGCTGTAATTATTGCTAGTGGTATCCATCCCAAAAACTTGAACCTGCCAGGAGAAACAGAACTTCGTGGTCGCGGTGTAACTTATTGTACCGTTTGTGATGGTCCACTTTTCAAAAACAAAATCACAGCTACAATCGGCGCCGGAAATGCCGCCCTAGAATCAGCATTAATGATGGCTGAAATTGCCAAAAAGGTTTATCTAATTACCAAATATCCAAATACTCAAGAAACATTGGGAGGTTTTCCAAAAGCTGAGACAATCTTAGTCAACAAAGTAAAAAAATTAAAAAACGTTGAAATAATTTACAATGCCAATACCAAAGAAATCTTAGGTAAAACTAATTTAGAAAATATAAAATATCTAGATCAATCCACCAACGAAGAAAAACAAATTGCCTTAGATGGCCTTATGGTTCATATTGGTATGACACCAAACTCTAATTTTGTGACTTGTGGCACCAAAAATTCTCTTGGCGAAATAGAGGTGGACATCAAATGCCAAACTACTTGCAAAGGTATCTTTGCTGCTGGGGATGTTACCAATATTCCTTACAAACAAATCGTCATTTCTGCAGGACAAGGTGTTACAGCTGTACTCAGTGCTATTGAATACATCAACAAGTGGGAAGAGTAATAAATACTTAAATTAAAAAATGTTAGTTTTAAAAACTAGCATTTTTTAATAACCACGGGGAGTTTGAGGGGAAAAGCTGTTTGTCCCGACTAGTCTGGATTGTTACTTTTTGGTTCCAAAAAGTAAGATCAATATATTTAACATCCAAACAAAATTCTGCTATACTATAGTTGAATTATCAACTAAACAAAATATATGTTTCTAACCAATCTTTTACCAAATTTACCAAGTAGTACCTTAGAAACTATTATTTATGTTATTGCTGCTCTAGGAGTTGTCCTCACTACTTATGCTGTCTTTCTAGAAGTAGAACGCCGACAAGACTTAGTCTTTTTTGTCGGCTCGGTTTGTCTCTTTGTTTATGCTCTATATATAAACAATGTTGTCTTTATGACAGTTAGTGCTGGCCTTGGATTAGCCTCACTCGTAGAATTTATAGAAATATATCTTGGTCTTCATAAATATGATACCAATGAGCTCAAGAGAATAAAGACTCTTGGTAAATATAAAAAACAATAATATATGTTTGATCTTATCACCATAGGCGACTCTACTTTTGACACTTTTCTAATTTTGGAAGAAGACCAAAATACTTGTAGTCTCACAAAAAACAAAAAATTACTTTGTTTCAATTACGCTGAAAAAACTCCAATAAATAATACCGCTCAATCAGTTGGTGGTAATGCTGCCAATGTAGCTGTTGGTGTCAGAAAATTTGGACAAAAAACTGCAATAATTACTGAGTTAGGAGATGATATCAATGGACATATTATCAAGCATGAACTAAAAAAAGCAGGTGTAGATATAGACCTAGTAAAAAGAATCAAAAATAATGACACTCGCTATTCAATAGTTCTTAATTACTGTGGTGAAAGAACTATACTTTCTTACCACGCCAAAAGAAACTACACTTTCCCAAAATTACCAAAAACCAAGTGGATCTATTACACTTCTTTAGGAAAAACATTTGAAAAAATCCAAGATAAACTCATAGATCATCTGAAAAAAAATCCTGATATCAAACTAGCTGTAAATCCAGGTTCTTACCAAATAAACAAAGCTACTGACAAAATAAAACAAATTATTCCACACACTGATATCTTGTTTGTAAACAAAGAAGAAGCTATAAAACTTGTCGGGGAAACACAACCACCAAAAAAATTATTATCCTCATTATACAGTCTTGGAGCAAAGACAGTTGTAATTACAGACAACGAAAATGGCTCTTATACTTTTGATGGCCAAGAAAAATATTTTATGCCAAGTTATAAGGTAAAGATGATAGCCAAAACAGGGGCTGGTGATGCTTATACTAGTGCTTTTTTATCAGCTATTATTTCCAAACACAATATCACCGAAGCAATGGTTTGGGGCACAGCCAATGCCTCAGCAGTCATCCAAAAATTTGGTTCACAAAATGGTCTGCTAAACGAAGGACAACTGAAAAAATTACTCAAAGAAAAATCAGATGTACAACCAAAAAAAATATAAAATAAAAAAATAGTCTTAATCAAGACTATTTTTTGTTTTAATTTTAAATTATTCTTCTCATCTTCTTCTCTTCCTTCTTCCCCAAATAATATTCTGGCAAATCCATTATTTCTCCATAACTAATTTTTGGACCTAAGAAAGCCAAGCTATATTCAATGGTCCTAGTTTTATCCAAAATATCATCAACAAAATCTCTGTCTTTTTCTTCATTGGCAAATTTGTGAAGATCTTCAATCACCAAATTGATATCTTTTACCATCTGCCCATATTTATTTATTTTCATTTCATAATTTTCTTTTTCATGGGTCATAACTGCCTGTATAGCATGTTGTCTAATATCTTTTTTCAAAGAAATCAATAATTCTGACAATTCCATTTTGTCTTCATAATCAAAAAAATGATGTACAGCTCCACTAAAAAGATCAACAAATTTCACCCCAGTTTCTTTCATCAAAATATATTTTTTGGTAATTTTCTTGGACGCTTTTTGTAAAAAAATTTTCTCGGACAACTTCTCATGGTAAAGATGATAAATATCTTCAAAAGCTTGAACAAACGGCCATATTTTCTTGCCATAAAAAATCATAAAATCTTCTAATTCTCTCAAGGTTAACTGGCTATTTTCTACTACTTCTTCAATTTTATCTCTCATTTGTTCACGTACTTTTATATCAACCAAAGGTGGCAAGTTACGATATACTTGCTTAAAAATATTGAGTGTATGTTGTATAGCTTTTTCCTTCATAAAACACTGATTATAATGGTTTATGTTGATTATACTAAAAAATTATCTCTATTTATCTCTTTATCTCTATTTATAAAAACATTAAAACATTAAAACAAACTTTACAATCTTCACTCCTTAATATCTAATCGTTATTTCTATTGATTTATTATAACAAACAACGACTAAAAAGTCATATAATCTCGCCAACGCAAATATAGTTCTCGTGTGGCTACCAAATCTCCAGCACAATACTTGGCTATTTCTAGAAATTTTCCATCAGCAAAAAGATCTTTGACATCATGACCATTTATACCATTGGCCTTTGGTGAGGCTATCCCAAAAGCTTTACAATAAAAGTCTAGATTGAATTTACGATAAGCATTATAGAAAGTTAACTGTTCTAATAAATCCACATGAATATCATTAGCATAACGATATGGCATCAGATTTTTGCTAGGTTTCACTCGGAGCATTGCTGAACGAAGCATAAGTACAGGACAATCAAAACCACGACCATTGAAAGTCACAAATTTGTGAGCTTTCGCAATTACCTGCCAAAATTTTTGCAAAATTTCTACTTCAGTACCACAAAAATACTTTATACCATTTTCCTCGTAGTCTTCTATTCCAAAGTTTTGCTTGTCCGCCAAAGCTTCAGCAGAGGCGGAAAAATAAACAGCTCCCCTTTTACTTTCCAAAGACATCACACCAATAGAGACAATTCTATTGGTTGGTGCCCAAAGTGCCATTTGTTCTTTAGCTTTTTCTATATCATCATCCGTCTCTGCATACTTTGTCAGATAAGTTTTTTGGACATCATCAAGACTATCAAAATCTACTGGAATTGTTTCTATATCAAAGACTATAGTATTCATAATAAAAAGCTTGAAATGCTTAAAATGCCTAAAAGGCTTAAAAGGCTTTTTAATAAATTAATTATGATTTTAGATTTTTAAGTTTGGATTTAAGCACATACATCCCAATCCCAGCAGCCACACTTACATTTAGACTTTCTTTCTTGCCATACATCGGAATATGTACTACGACATCACACAACTCAGCAATATCACTTTCCACACCTTCCACTTCATTACCAACTACTAGAGCAATATTTTTTTGCAGTTGCAAATCCAAATTAGCTATATCAATACTTGAATCATTTTTTTCCAGAGCTACCACCAAAAACCCTTTCTTTTTGAGTGTTAATATAAGTCTTTTCAAATCTTTTTTAGATTCCCAAGGAATCCAAGTTTCAGCCCCAAGAGCTACTTTGTCTATCTGTGGTTTGGGCGGTGTGGCAGTATAACCAACTAAAAAAAGCTTGTCCACACCACAAGCATCAGCAGTGCGAAACATCGCTCCGACATTATGACAAGAACGAATATTTGGCAAAATTAAGTAGAATGACATAGATTAAATTATTTGAAATATTTTAAACGTTCGTAGGGACAGGTCTAGACCTGTCCCTACCGTGTTAGTAAGATCAATATTTATAACTCTAGTCTATATCAAAAAAACCACCTTGGCAAGATGATTTTTTCTTTAAAACATAATTCTAATTTTGTACTTTTACTTCTATTTTATTTTCTATTTCTATTTTATCCTCAAGATTAGACCCATTTTCTTGTCTGACTTCTATTTTATTTTCTTGAATTTGATTTGTTTCTTCTTCAATTTTTTCTATTCTCTCAACTTCTAATTTTCTCATTTCCTCAGTTCTTTCTTCAATTTTTGGTACAATCTCTTCCTTATTTTCTACTCTTTGTTGCAACTGTTCTCTCAATCTTTCATCATTTTCTTTCATCATTTCCAATTTTTTTCTAGTGGCTTCATCACCAGCAATAGCTTCCCCACGCAAATCTTTTTCTACCTCTCTTCTTTCTTCTAATTTAGTTTTTGCTTCTTCCAAATTAGTCTTCATTTCTTCTCTACGAGTATCATACAAAGCTTTCAATTCATCTTTGGCGCCATCTACACCATTTTTCAAATCCTCCAGAGCTTGTTTTTGAGCCTCTCTAAAAAGTTTAGATTCTTCAGCTTTTTGATCAATTCTATCTTTTACTTCTTGTAATTTTACTTTTACTTCTTCTGGCATATTAGGATTAGCAATGGCATTCAATATTCCCTGGGCTTTCAGCATACCATCAGCACGCATTTCCTGAAATTTGATTAGCTGTTCTGGTGTAAGTTTATCCTGCAACCTTTCTTCGATTTTATCCATTACCGTTTCTTTATTTTCAGTATGAATTGCTATATTTTTTAGAAGTCTTTGACTTCTGTCATCGCTATTTTCCAAAAATTTGTCTTTTCTTTCTTCTACTTTGGCTATCAATTCTTGAGCACGCTCTACCATCTTTTGTATTTTTTCTTGTACTTTTGGATCATCAGTTTTTTCTGACATTTTTTCAGCAATCAACATTCTTTCTTCCGCAAATTGTATTTGTTTTTCAGCTTTTTTCACTAGATCAAAAGTAAATGCAATATTGATACGTTCTTTCAAACCAAGCCAAAATAAACCAAAAGATGATGGCACTTTATCTACCGTAGCCACTTCCACACCATCAAGTGCCTCACTAACGTCTTCTTGTGTAGTACTTACAGAAGTATCAACATTTACCGTCACAGTATTTGTTTCTTCTGCAGTCGTGGTCTGAGCTTGGACCACAACTGTTGACAACAACAAAGCAAAAACAAATCCTATACCAATTATTGAAGTAAATTTCTTTTTCATATATAAGAATTAATTAATAATTACTTTATTTAGTATAGCACAAAAACAAAAAAGTGTATATAAGTAAGTCCACATATCGGACAAAAAGTTATTTTTAATTAGATATTCTAACTTATGAAAGATTCTGAAACAAGTTCAGAATGACGATACTAATTTCGTAAAAACGATTCAGGATCAAGTTCAGAATGACGATAATCCGTCACCCTGTCCGTCATCCTGAATTTAGTTCAGGATCTTTCTCAAGACAAACATATTTATTTAGATAAATTTAGGAAAGATAAAATCGGGACAGAATAAAAAAAACAATCTTGAACTTTTATCAAGATTGTTCCAATAATATAATTTATTATTAATTTGTAAAACTTATTGTAAACTACAATTTATTTGATAACTATATTCAAATTGTTTATATTCAGGTACAGTCTGGTAATCTGCTCCATCAGATAAATCACACTCTGTTAATGTAAAAGATGGTATTTTAGAAATCTGACTTCCAAATAATTCATTAGCAAGACTAACAGCCCCACAACCAAGTCCAAGAAGATCACCACTATTGGCAGCACCAAGAACTTCTTCAAAAAGGTTCTTATATTCTGTTTGACCATATGTTTTACCCATATAAAAACTTTTAGAAAAACTATCAACACTGCAAGATAATCCTGTGCTATCTTCTTTCAATGATGCCGTTATAATACAGTTACAATCTCCCCCAGATTGATTATTATCACCCCAACTTTCTGATTGGCTATTTGAACTAGTATCAGTACCAGCAGCACCTGATTGACTATTAGCATCAGCACCAGCACCTGATTGACTATTAGCACTAGCACCAGCACCTGATTGACTATTGGGAACTTTATTAGAACCAGTATATTCACTACCATAAGAATTACCTGAAAAATCAGCAGGAATATACTCCTTTACCCCAAGTCCTTGCAAAACCATATTAATCAAAGCATAACTAGCAAAAATCACCACAATACCAATCACAGCCCACACCATAGCATTAGTACCAGTCTTAATTTTGTCTGGACTACCAGCTGATGTAAGCCACGAAAATCCACCATAAGCAAATACTGCCAAAGACAGCGATCCTAATATTCCCAAAGCAACTTTTACAAGATTACCAAAAATCTCAGTAAGATTAGTCGTGCCTATAGGATTTTCTAAGTTTACAGTTGTTGGGGCAGTAAATTTAGAATTTGATGGTTTTGAAGTTGCACTAATAGCTGCTACACACTTTTCCTGTGTATCAAATTCCTTATCGTCAGGACATTGTGAAGCAGGAATCTGTTCACATGGTTTTCCTGGTATAAGACACCATACTTTATTAATTTCAATACTGTGTGCAATTAATTTACAAGCTTCAGCATCAGGGTCTAATCCTACAGAAAAAGATGACGTTGACATACAACCATTAGCATCAGTAACTAAAACATTATATATTCCAAAAAATAGATCTGAAATATTTTCAGTAGTTGCATCCCAGTTTAAATCATAACCACCAATAGGTAATTTTTTACCCCAATCAAAAGTGTAAGGTGTGGTACCACCACTAACTTCTAAATTTATTGATCCATCATTTCTTTCTTCTCTACAATTGTCTGTCTTAGTACCAATAATTGTTATTGGTGAAGTACAAGCACTAATTGGAGGAGGAGCGGGACAATCTTGTTGATTTAAACTATATGGCACGGTGAGTGCACTTTGTGGTGGTATGCTACTATCAATGACAGTAGCTTGATATGTTCCTGCTGGCATATTGTAATAAATACCTGTATTGTTAGTTTCAAATCCCGGCAAATAATAACTATAAGGTGGAGTTCCTCCTTCAGCAAAAACAACAAGAGTTCCTGTTCCTGTTTCACTTTCACAACCTATACCACTACTATTAATTGAAACAAGTAGATCACTACTAACTGGATCTTGACAATCAGGTAATCCACTTCCATTCAAATCAGCATCAGAAAAACCACAACCACAAACACCAGGAGCAATTTTTGCTGAATCAGAAGGACAATAATCCCAGTTATTAATAACATAATTACTAAATTGAACACAGGATTCTACAGCAGATTCAAAAGCATTTCCCCAACTATCACCATCTGAATCAGAATAATAACTAATTAGTGTACAACCAACAACAGGCATAGGACAACCATTGTAAGAAGAAGGAGCATAATCACTGGGGCACTCATCATCATTATTATCAACATATGCATAAGGTTGAGTACAAGATTGTTTAGAAGTATCAGGATCACCATATCCATCCCAATCACCATCAAAATAATAACTAATTTCAGTACAGGCTTGATTATACTCACAAGAAATAAGTTCAGTTAGAGGATCATGATCTATTCCTCCAGTACATGTTCCGTCTGTTGCCCAAGTTCTTGTTAATGTATTGTTTGATAGACAGTCACCGTCACTATATGACCAGTTAGCAAGTGTACAAGCTGTAGGAATTACTTCTGCGGGACATCCATTTGGCGCAACACCTACTTCTGTAGGGCAGGCATCGCCAGCTTCAGTAGCAAATTTATCAGGTTTAGTACAAGATTGTATCGACCCGCCCAACACACCAAACCCATCATTATCTTCATCATAAAAATAAGTCGTCTTGAGCCATTTACTTGAATCATCAGGACATTGATCATCACTGCTAGTAACATAACCAGTTGTCGGAACACACATTTGAGATGAATTAAAAATATCACCATGTCCGTCCCCATCAGAATCATAATAATAAGTTATCGTATTAGACCAATAATTCGGATCATTTGGCGCACAGTCATTCACTCCTAATTTTGGAGGTTGTTTATAAGATCCAGAATTAGCACAATAAAGATCGTTATCTATATCATTATTAGCGTCATTAGGACAATAATCATTAGCATTATGATACCAAGTTGAAAATGAAGGAAAAGTGCTAATTTGAGAATTAGGAATAGGAAGACCAACACAAAATGATTGTAATATACCTTCCCAACCTAATCTATCATTATCATCATCATTATAATAAGGTTCCATTTTCCAAAAATTTGAATTAAGAGGGAGACAATCACTTACATCAGGTTCACCATCTCCATCATCATCTAGATCATTACAATCTGCAACTCCATCATTATCAGTATGAATTTCAACTATACCACAGCCACACTGACCAGCAACATTAGAAAGATCTTCAGTAGTAGCATCTTTTGGACAACCATCGCCAGAATTACTTCTATCATTCAAACATTGACATCTATCACGCTTAGCGCCCATTCTTGTTCCAGATTCCCAAATATTGGGAATTCCATCTCCATCAACATCAGGATCACAAACATCACCTAACAAATCACTATCAGTATTTATTTGTATAGTATTTGGGACAGAAGGACAATTATCACGACTATCAGCAATACCATCATGATCACCATCTACGATTGCATTAGTCACTACAACAAACAACAACAAAGAACAAACAAATCCTAAACCAAGTATCAGGAAAAATCTCTTTTTCATATATGAAATAAAATAAAATATTATTTCATATAGTATAACACAAAAAACAAATAAAATAAAAAATCAGTTCTCTAGTGTGTTAAATACGACATAATAAATTTGCCAATTACAAAATTTGAATTAGTTTTTTCCCCCCTTCGAGAAGGACTATACTAATTAAATTAAAAAGACCTCGTCGCTGTCCCTCCTAGAGAGCCTGTGCCGTACTTGATACGGTAAGGGATTAAGGGAGGTGTAACCGTGTTTAGTTAATTAGCTATGGTTACACCCCCTCAATCCCCCTCGAGGGGGATAATACTGGATTATTTTATTCTCCTTAAAAACATCATTTCATCCATCACCTTGTCCGCCACCCTGTCCCGATTTTATCGGGATCAGGGTCTTTTTTGTTTAAGACATTTTTATTTTAGAAAGATCCTGATCAATATGAGGAGTGGCAAACCCTCCCAACGGCGGGCAGGCGTAAGTTTGCCAAGTTTACATAGTACTTAAGATAGCAAATTACACTTGTCATTCCTATTGTTTTTGAGGAGTGACAGGTACCAAGCCTGTTAGCGTGCGTTGTGACAAGTTGGCACTTGTCATTCCTCTCAATTTTGTTTGAAATTTTATTTTTGGATTGACGAATTGTCCCGATAAAATACGGGATCCCGTACTTAGTCGGGAAACAAGTGAAATTCGTCTGGCACTGGTACCTTAAAATGAATGAACATTGCAATAATATTTTTCTTTTGCCACGTATAACGAAATTCGCTTTAGCTCATTTCGTCATTCCTCTCAATTTTGTTTGAAATTTTATTTTTGGATTGACGAATTGAAATGAGGAGTGGCAAACTTACGTTTGCCATTCCTCTCGTTTTTATTTTGATTGACGAATTGATTAATCAAACACGGTAGGGACAGGTCTATTTGTCCGCCTAGGGTGGAGACCTGTCCCTACGGATGTTGCAAATTAATTTAAATAAATACACTTCTCATTATGTTTATTTTAACAATATTACAAAATCCCGATTCTGTCGGGATTTATATTATATCAAAATATTAATTTTTTAAGTTTTACGTTTTATGTTTACATAATTATATTGTATAAATATAAATTAAGTTATTTTTTTATTTATCCCATTGAAATTTTCGGGACAAATAAGAAAACCATAATAGAAAGAGCAATACAGGCTGTGAGATAAAAATAGACCGACGAAAAATTAGCTTCAGGAGACTGTGCTCCCAAATGTTTTTGTTGCATATGGTGTGTGTTTATGTTTATTTTTGTACTACCTAGCCATTAGAGAAGAAAGCTAGGTCTATTTAAGAAATAAGCGATATTTGTGCTTATTTAAGAGAATTTTTTAAGTTGTTTTTCAACGTTGATAAATACATTATAGCACATTTTTGACCTTTTGTCAATTGTGTCGTACAATATATTTATAAACTACTTAGTAATTTCTCCCCCTAGTAGGGGGAGTTAGAGGAGGTCCATCTTTGAACAAAACATTTTACCTTACTAAAGACCCCACCTAGCCTCCCCTAGTAGGGGAGGAAATCTCTAAAACACTTTTCTTATGAAACTAAACAACTATCTAACACAATTTTTGGAACATCTCGAAATCGAAAAAAATCGTAGCAAAAAAACTGTGGAAAATTATCACTTTTATCTCTTACGTTTCATCAAATGGGTAGGAGAAAACAAAGGTCCCGACGCCATCACCGCCGAAAATGTTCGCAAATTTAGATTATGGCTCAATAGATTCACCGACAATCATGGTGAACCACTCAAAAAAAATACTCAAAATTATCACCTTATCGCTCTACGCTCTTTCCTCAAATATTTAGCCAAAAAAGATGTGATAAGTCTGGTGCCTGAAAAAATAGAACTAATGAGAATGCCTGACCGCGAAGTAAATTTCTTAGATCAAGAAGACATTGTT
>MNVC01000040.1:8778-8903 GCA_001871435.1 Candidatus Magasanikbacteria bacterium CG1_02_32_51 | reverse complement strand
TAATGAATCCCATGTTGAAGTTACTATATTTGCTCCTGGTGTTGTTGTTACTGTTGTAACTTGGTAACTTCCGGTAGAAGTGACAGCGGTACCATTGGCTGAAGTGACTGAACTGATAGTTGAAG
>MNVC01000040.1:0-8766 GCA_001871435.1 Candidatus Magasanikbacteria bacterium CG1_02_32_51 | reverse complement strand
TTGAAACTGTGTAAGTTGAAGCTCCTGAAACAGCATCCCAAGCTGGTGTGAGAGCTGTACTTGTTATTGTAAAACCACTTACACTTGCTGCACTTGGGGCAGTGTTATCTAGAGTGACAGTAGTTGTCGCCATAGTAGAAGTGACTGTGCCATCGTAGGCGTAAGCATAAAGACAGTAGGTGCCGTCAGCAGTTGGTAAGTCTGTGAGACTGTCCCAAGTGGAGGTGACGGTGTTAGCTCCTGGAGTAGTAGTCACTGTCGTGACTTGGTAACTTCCAGTAGAAGTTACGGCTGTGCCATTGGCTGAAGTGACTGAACTAATAGTAGAGGTTGTGGAAGGCAGACTAGTACAAGCTCCACTGTTATAGTGATAAGCAATGCTTAGTTCGTTTGCATCGGCATCGTCAACGGTAGAGACGATACTGACGTTGCCTGTGCCGTCGGTTGAAGGGGTGACGGAAAGAGAGGTGAGGGTTGGGGCGGTGTTATTAATATACGAATTTGAATAAATACTAGCGGAAGATCTATCATCTGCAGCAGAGCTCCACACAATAACAATATTACCGGAAGCATCCATACCAATATCTGGCTGAGTACTATAGTTATTATCACCTGTCATTGCTGTGTAAGTTCCTGACCAAGAGCCAGAACTGTAAATATTTGTATAAATATCTGAAGTAAAAGATGATAAATTATTCCAAACTACAGTTGCATTACCCGAATCATCCATAGATATTTGATGAAATGCTCCTAAAGAAGTAGTACTTCCTGCAATTTCTTTTTTATTAACCCAGCTACCATTAGAATATTTACTAGCATAAATTTTTGTATCAACAGAGTTGTGCCAAGCAACAAATGCATTACCTGAATTCATTGCGACTTTTGGTTTAGGTTGTTGACCTACAAATCCACCGTTACTTATTTCTTCTGCAGGCCCCCAAGAACCACCATTTGTAAATTTACTTGCATAAACGGCATAACTATCATCATTCCACACTGCCATAGCATTACCTGAATCATCCAACGAGACATCCGTTTCTATAGAAGATAATGGTATAGTGGCCAATAAATTAGCACTACCCCAAAAAGTAGACGTATTATAATTATTTGTATATATTTTTTTTGCAGCGTCAGTTTGATACCATATAGCAACAGCATTACCTGAATCATCCATATCCAGATTTAAACCAGAAGAACTACCATCTAAATCAATACTAATTTTTGTAGTAGTTGAGGACCATTCACCATTAATATACTTATTTGTAAATACTTTGTATATAGTGTCATATTGCAACCACACGGCAACAGTATTACCTGAATTATCCATTGCAATTTTAGGTTCTGAAGTAGAACCATAAATATCTTCACTAATTTTTGTAGTAGTTGAGGACCATTCACCATTAATATACTTATTTGTATAAATAGCATTATTTTGTCCCCATACAGCAAAAGCGTTACCTAAATTATCCACTTCTATATCAGGTAAATTAGCAGTACCATAAGCATCCTCACTAATTTGAACAGGAGTAATAGATTCCCATACACCATTGATATATTTGTTTGTGTATATCTTGTTATTGTCTTTCCAAATAGCAAAGGCTACACCAGAATCATTCATTTTTATTTTTTGGTTATAGGCGCCACTACCAACAATATTTTCTATTAAAGCAGAATTTCCCCAATCAGCACTAACAAAATTTATTGGTACCAAATTCAAAACCATACTCACCACCACAAAAACATACAAAAACTTTTTTCTAAACATAAAAAATGAATTAATAAATGATTTAAATTTTCTTTATTATAACATATAGCGTTTTTGAGCACAAGATAGATACTATTTTCTATCATCCAAAAACAAAAAATAAACATTTTTCGTTTCCCTTGCCAACTTCTCCCAAGAAAATCTCTGCAAATTTTCTCTAGCAGCATTTTTTAGCTCAAATCTGATATTTTCATCAGACAATACATTATTTAAGACATCTACTATTTGCTCTTTGTTGTATGGATCAAAGTACAAAGATGATTCACCCAAGACTTCTGGTAAACAACTAGCCGAAGAAGAAGCTACAGGTAATCCATAAAGACTAGCTTCCAAAGGTGGCAAACCAAAACCTTCATAAAGACTAGGAAAAACAAAAGCTGAGGCTTTTTTATAAAAACTCACCAAATTTTTGTCGTCCACAAATCCCGTAAAAATTACATTTTTCAAATTTGCAAATTTTGTCTTTAGTCTTTTGTAAAAATAATTTTCTTTACCTACCAACACCAGTTGATAATCAATATTTTCTTCTTGAAAAATTTGCCAACTTTGGAGCAATGTTTCAAGATTTTTGTGAGGGTAAGCCACCCCAACATACAAAACAAATTTTTTATTGATACCATATTTTTCCAAAACATTTTCATTGTTTACTTCCAGAGTTTCTAAGACAAAAGGTGCTTGATAAGTCACTGTGATTTTGTCACGACTGACACCCAAAGTTGTCACCAAATCTTCGGCTGTAAATTCACTAGTAGCGATGATATACTTGGCTTTTTTGACCAAATGTCTAATGAGAGTCCGATGAGCTCTATCTTTGAGCCAAAATTTCACAGACCCGAGAGTACTAGCTTCTGGTCGAGCAAAGTGATACATCGTCAAATCATGAATAGTCACCACAAACTTTCCTTGATAAAAATATGGTACGTTCCAATGCGTGAAGTGCATCAAATCCAATTTTTCTTTGTTTAGGATATCTAAAAATTTTTTTTGTTCTTCTAGTGTGTACCAAGCCACATCAGCCAAAATTTTAGTAAAATTAGGATTAGTTATTTTTACCTCATCAAAGTTTTCTTGACGCAAAAATAAGACATACTGATTTTCGTTATCAATTTGTTGAAGATGTAAAACTAGTTGTTGGATGTAACGTCCTATGCCAAAAGCTGAACTGAGCATTCTGGCGTCTATGCCTATTTTCATAATACCACTTCATCCCGAATCGGCGAAGCACGAAGAGGGATCCCTGCCTGCCGGCAGGCAGGTTTCTTAAAAATTAATTTCTAATCAAATCTTGAATAACAATTGATTCTGATTGCTATTTTTAAATTTACTATATAATTATACCCTACAATCAATCCTTAAGGAAGACTTCTTCCACAGAATATTTGATAAAACTTTCATTTATTCCTTCTACTCCAAATCTTTTGAGCCAAACAGGATTACTGGAATATTTATAATGAAAGGCTTCTTCCAAACTTTTGACTAATCCGTGTTTGAAAGGATTTTTTATTATATAGTTGAAATGTTTCCAAAAGTCGGCTTTGTTTCTAAGACAATAATCAAAGTATTGGTACCAGATTTGACGACCAGGAGTTTTGTCTATTTTATTTATAAAACGTGCAGTGTCTTTATGTAGCTTTCTTACAAATTCAATAATCTTTTTCTTTTGCAACGTTTGACGAAATTCGTTTGAACTCATTTCGTCATTCCGTTCGTCTTTGTTTGGATAATTTTTATTTGGATAACAAAATTTGCTCTTGCCAATTTCATCTTTGTTTGGATTGACGAATTGTCCCGATAAAATACGGGATCCCGTACTTAGTCGGGAAACAAGAGAAATTCGTCTGGCACTGATACACTAAATAAAATATGATAATGATTATTCAATACTACCCAAGAAAATAATTTGATATAAAATTTTTCAATTGAATCTTTCAAAACTTGTCTAAACATTTCTTTTTTACCACTTTCCCTAAAATAATCTGTTCCCTTATAACACCGTCCTGTCACAAAATAAGTATGGCCATCATAAATATAAAACGGTCGATGCTTATTTTCCATAATTTATATTTTTAAAAACGTTTGACGAAATTCGCCTTAGCTCATTTCGTCACTCCAATACTTCAAACAAATGCAAAAGTTAGTCGTAAGGAATGACAAATTGAGCTCAAGCGAAATTTGTCAGTTATGATAAACTGAGTTAAAAATTAACGAAATTCGCTTGAACTCATTTCGTCACTCCACCACAATACTCCAAAACTTCTAAAAAATTAATTAGACAGCATCTCCAAAAAATCTTTAGCCATTTTTTCCCAATTAAATTTGACAAAATCTTCCACTACCAAAACACTTTTTTCTTTTTTTCTAAAATTATTTAAAATAGCATTTTTCAATTCCATTACATTATGTGGATTCACCAAAGTTACTTGATCAGAGACTATTTCTGGCAAAGACGATCTATTGCTTGTAATCACAGGCACGCCACTAATCATGGCTTCCAAAACAGGAAAACCAAAACCTTCATAAAGACTAGGATAAACAAATAAACTAGACAGCTGATAAAGTGCTGGCTTGTCAGATGCATCTACATAACCAATATAATTTACTCCCCTAGTTTTGTCTATAGCTGAAATAATTTTGTCATACTTCCAGCCTCTATTTCCAGCTATTACTAAATAAATATGTTTGTTTATTAGGTTAGACTTTTTATAAGCTTCTATTAACCCCAAAATATTTTTGCGAGGTTCTAATGTCCCCAAAAAGAAAATAAAATTTTTTGGCAAATTATACTTTTTTTGCAAAAATTCTACGTCTATCTTTGTTTTTAAAAAATCTAAAAACCTTTTACTAATTCCCGGATACAACACTTTGATAGAATTTGGATTGAGATGATAAATATCTACTAAATCGTTTTTAGTATTCTGTGATGGAGCAAACACCAAATGAGCATGATAAGCTTGACTTTGTGGTTTTGTTAGACTATGCCATAACAACATTTTTCTACTAAAACATTTTGGCAAAAATTCAAAACTAAGATCATGAATAGTCAAAATATGTTTAATATCTTTGGACAAATTTAAAAAATTTATATTTGGTGAAAACCAATAATCTATTTTTTCCAAATGCAAATTTATTTTTTTTTTCTTTATTTGATTTTTCACCAAATTATCTAATTTCAAAAACTTACCCAAAAGTAACAAATTTAATATTTTATTTGGTAAACTAGTCCCAACAAAATATACATTATCCCCGGACCATTTTGGCAAACTATTACTAACGTCTTGAAAAGAATTATAAAATAAAAAATAATTACTATCTTTGTCTAAAGCAAAAATATTATCCAAAAGTTCATAAGTATATTCACCTACTCCAGTACGTTTCTTGTCAGTCAGGCTACGGATGTCAATAATTATATTCATAAACAAAACTTTTTTTCAAAAAAACAAATAAATTAATAATCTAAATACCTCAGTTTATAAAGTTCATAAAGTTAAAAGTTTATAAAGTCTTTATTAAAAAAATAAATTTATAAATCTTAAAAACTTTTATGTCAAATTACTTTTTACTTTACAAACTTTATGAACTTTACTAACTACAGTTCGCACCTATTTATCTCTGATAAAAAATCTAAATAATGTTCATCCACATATTTTTTTATTTTTTCTTTGAATATTTTTTCATCAAAACGACAAGCCAACTCACGAATTTTTGCACTATCCCAATTATATTTATCAAAATTCAAAATTGTATCAAAAAGTGTTTCCCAATCTTGTTTGTAAAAAAACAAACCACTTACTCCCGACACGACAGTTTCAGTAGCCCCACCAACACCATAAGCAATCACCGGACGACCACTAGCCATAGACTCCACTGGCGTAATACCAAAATCCTCTATTTGAGGATGAATAAAAGCTTTGGCATGACTCAAAACTTTAGCCTTTTCTTCGTCAGTTATACGTCCCAAAAATTCAATATTACTTTTAGCTAATTTTCTCAAAGACTCTAAAGCAGAACCATCACCAAAAATTTTCAATTTATAACCCAGACGATTGAAAGCTTGTACCACCAAATCAAATCTTTTGTAATTCACAATACGACCACCTGTCACAAAATAATCTTCCTGTTTTTCACTAACAAAGAATTTTTCCAAATCTACTGGCGGAAAAATGACATCACTTTTTCTTCTATAATATTTTTTTATTCTTTTGAAAACCGTATAAGAATTGGCAATAAAATGATCTACTCTGTCAACACTATTTTTGTCCCAAATTCTCAACTTATGAATCAAAGACGGCAAAAAAATTTTGACCAAAAAATTGTAATTCAAATCATGGATATATTCATGAGTATCTGACCAAAGATAACGAGTTGGCGTATGACAATAAGAAATATGCAAAGAATTTTCTTTGGTAAGAATACCTTTAGCAAAAGCACTAGTAGAAGACAATACGACATCAAAATCACTTAAATCATGCTTTTCTGTAGCCAAAGGCATTAGTGGTAAATACCACTGAAATTTACTTTTTACAAAAGGCATTTTACTCAAAAATGATTCTCTAATATCTACATCTTCAAAATATTTTATTTTTTTCTTATCATAAAATAAAACAAAAATAGGAGCTTGAGGCCATATTTCATGAAATACTTTCAAGACCTTTTCTGCTCCACCATCTTGTGATAAATAATCGTGTACTAATGCAATTCTCATAGATAAATAAGTAATTAATCTTATGGATACAAAATACGAAACTTACGAACATACAAACTTACTTAAAAAATTTTGGTAATTTCGTATTTTTCGTATTTCGTATCCAATCAAGATTATACTTTTAAAATTCAAAGTACCCTCCTTTTTCTAAATAATATAAAAGGTGTTTTGAAAAAAATAATAAAATCCAAATACAAACTCCACTTTTCTATATAAAAAATATCTAACTTCATTTCATCTTGAAAAGACAAATCACTTCTACCAGAAATTTGGGACATTCCTGTAATACCTGGCTTCAACACAAAAACATCAGGATAATCATTGACATATTTTTCTACTTCACGTGGTTGGTGTGGTCGTGGTCCAACAATACTCATATTACCTGCCAAAACATTAAAAAATTGTGGCAATTCATCAATACTAAAACGACGAATAAATCTACCAAAAGGTGTCACACGAGGATCATTTTCAATTTTATAAATTGGACCTTTTTTACTACCATTTTTATCTATAAGTGCTTTTTCTTTTTCTTCGGCTTTGAATCCTGCTTCTCCAAATTGAACACCCGTAGAATCTTGTTTGTACATAGATCGAAATTTGAGTGTCAAAAATTTCATTCCCCGAATACCTATTCTCTCATTTTTATAAATTATTGGAAGTCCAGTTTCTATTAGAATAACAAATGTAGTCAAAAGCATAATAGGACTAACAATAATCAAAATAATCAAACTCATTATAATATCAAAAATTCTTTTACTAATTCTACCCCAACCATCCAGAGAAGTTTTTTTGAGTTCTACAATCGGCACACCAGCCAAAGTATAAACTGACATATTGGTAGAATAAGTAGAAAAGACGTCAGCTGAGTATTTGAAAACAATATGATGCTGATCACAAAATCTTTTGACTTGCAAAGTTTCATCTTCATGAGCACGAGGATTCACAAATATAATTTCATTCAAATCTAAATTTACTAATTCCTTATTCAACTTTTTGTTATACATATCATAAACTTTGATAATCTTATAACCCAATCTTGGGTTTTGTTTCAAAGTATCTACAATAATTTTACTAATATTTTCTGAACCAATTATCACTACCCTACGTAAACCAATACCCAAACGATACAAAAGAGCTTTGAGACCTCTCACAAGAAACCTACCAAAAATTACATAGACCATGGCAAAAGCCCAACTAGATACAACCAAAAATCTGGAATCAAACAGTTTGTTGGAAAGCATAATATAAAGAGCAATAACCGAAAGTCCTACAAAACAAGCAAAAAATACTCTAAGTAAATCTTTGGCAAAACGACGATTCGGATTGACTGAATATAGTCCTAATAAAGCAAAAATTAAAATCCAAACACCAGCAAAAATACCTACAATATTCAAAAATTGCCAAAGACTGATATCAAAAATAACTGGCTTAAAAGCTACAGCCCAAGAACTAAAACGCAATGAATAAGCACTAAAACCAGCTAAAATAAGCATCAAAAAATCAATTGGCACTTGCAAAATCATGAGTAAAATTTCTGAACGTTTCATAGATTTTTTGGATAATAATTATCTTTATAATAGCGTAAAATTGAGCTTTAGTCAAACAATAATAGACACTATCTTAATTTTAAATTTGTAAACAAAAAACCACCCTATTTACATAAGATGGTTTTTGTTGTTCATTCTACAAATATAAGCCGAATTTTGTTTGTTTCCAAAAGGAAACAAGATGATCATTTATCTAGTCCCGACATTACTGTCGGGATCAAACGAGCTAACTTTTCGAAACGATAAATCGTAACGCTGCTCTTTCTTCAGGTAGGGTTTACCACGACATCCCATCACTGGGAGTCGAAGTTTGTAGCCATTTGTCAATTGTGCAAATGACATCAAACCACTTTTCACCTTTTGCCCGCCGAATCGGCTGGCTAGTATAGTCTCTGTGGCACTTTCCCGCTCCAATTCTCGTAAAAGATGGAGGGTGGATGTTATCCACTACCTTGACATTAGATTTCTCCAAAGGAAGTTCGGACTTTCCTCTCCTCCTACGCTCTTCGCTTTGCTTGAGCTTCGGAGGACAAGTCCCCAACTCAAAACAGGGCTTGTCCACCATAGTTCGAAACGGAGTGAAGAACGAAGGTGGAGCGATCATCATTTGTAAAATGAACAGGCTCAATATAGCAGAAAAAAGTAAATTTGTCAATGCTTTGTTAAATACTTTACACAATTTTTTAGCTAAAAAATGTTGAACAACAAAAGTATTCACTATAAAAAAGCTAATCTTTTTTATCTTTCAAGTT
>MNVC01000033.1 GCA_001871435.1 Candidatus Magasanikbacteria bacterium CG1_02_32_51 | reverse complement strand
ATAGGTATACTTATTACCACTACCGGCTCCAATTTCACGACTGATAGTGCTAGTAAAACGCCCCAATGATTTGGCGATAGTTTGAAAAGAACACTGTTGAGCGAGCATTCGACTGATTTCCTCTCGCTCATTCTCATTTAATCGTTTATATTTATTCATATGAATCTAATCTAACAGTTTTGGCGCTTCGCGCCAATAGTGTTGCGTTAGATTCTGGAGCCAAAGTTACAATTTGTTTTCTATTTTCTTTTTTGTATGTTGCTAGTATTTAACAAGGAACGTTTTTTATAGAAGTTTTAGTAATGTCACTTGACATTGTATCATTTTTTATTTTTACTTTTCCTTCATA
The DNA here is from genome assembly GCA_001871435.1 of Candidatus Magasanikbacteria bacterium CG1_02_32_51. Taxonomy (GTDB): domain Bacteria; phylum Patescibacteriota; class Patescibacteriia; order Magasanikbacterales; family UBA922; genus UBA1557. The sequence goes on along the minus strand of MNVC01000033.1, from coordinate 29,744 downwards.
AGTGAATATTGTACAACATTGACCATTTTGAATAGTAAAGTCATAACCATAGGACTTTTGTATAAGTTCTATCTGGTGTATTTGACTAATTTTGTGATAAATTACAAATTTATCTTCTGTATTAAAGGTTTTTTTTATGTAGTCTACTAATTCCGGTTTATTTTTTATTTTTATATCAATTAGAAATTCAAGCCCTGTACTAGGCATACCATAACAAGTACCGGGATTATATTTTTTTATTAAAAAAGTTTTTACATCAGGATTATCCACATAGTTTATTTTTGTTGGTTCTGAGAAAAACTTCTTTATTAAAAAAAAAGAAGCAACACTTACTATAATTAGCACTGATAAAAGTATATAAATACGTTTTTTCATAATGTTCAAATTAAGTATTTTTTTATTAATATCTTTATGTGCTGATCAAATATTATTGCTTTTATCATGTTTTTTATAATTACAATTTGTTTTTATTTTTTTCAAATATGTCTTTGTTCATATTTTAATATTCTTTTTGTTTGAACATTATTTTATATTATTCAAAATATTTTTTACTTCTTCATCTGAAACATAAGTCTCAGTAGCGTATTTAGCCTGTATTTCGTCAAATACCCTAATCATTATGTAGGTACCTTCAGTTTTTCTATTACCAATTGTATACTCAATTATCACACATCTACCATAAGCATTCCAATCTGCATCGCGAAGATCCATAGGAACATTTATCTGATAAAGTCTATGTTCATTTTTACTAAAATTATATTTTTTACCAATCTCTAATGGAGTTGGTAAGTCTTTTTTTTCAAGTCTTAAGCAAGCTTGGAGTAAAAATGGATTTCCCATAAATTCTTATTAATTAGTTAGTAAATACATTATATCAACAAACCTCAAACAAAACAAAAAACCTCTTTTCAGAGGTTTTTATAATTATATTATTCTGTCGTCTTCCCGTCAAAATGTTCCTCTATTTCTTCAGCTTTGGTATGTTCAACTAATCCATCTTTGTGTTCTGGTGGGGAATAGACTGTATAGAGTTTCATCTCTGTATCACCGGTGTTGATAATATTGTGTTCAACACCTGCTGGTACTACGACTGCGAAGTCATTTTGTAAATCGTGTTCAATGCCATCAAGGATGGCTTTGCCAGTTCCTTGTTCAATGCGGATGAATTGGTCTAAATGGTGGATTTCCATGCCGATTTCTCCACCCGGTTGGAGGTTCATGAGCACTAATTGACTATTTTTGGCTGTATAAAGCACTCTTCTGTAGTCAGAGTTTTCAAGTGTCTCTTTTTTAATGTTTATGATGTAGCCTTGCATATGCGTATGAAATTAAAAAATATATTTAGCTAATTTTAGTGGAAATTTTGCTAAAAGTACATTGTCCCATTGCCTCACTGACCCATTGTAATTTTAACTTTGGTATTTAGATCACAATGGAACAATAGGACAATAGTTTATGTTATTTATATAATACACCTATCTTGTCTCAAGTTCAATTGTTAGTAGTATATTTGTATTTACAACGTCAACCTTGACAAATTTTTGAGAATGTTATATTATTCTAGCCGTTACAGCTTAGCTGGAAACGTTTTATAAATCCCTCATCTTTCTGATATTTTCCTGTCCCGACTTAGTCGGGATTTCTGAAAGAGAGGACTAAGGAAAATGCAATATGAAAATTCCTTCAATCTTGGAAATGCTCCAAGCTGGTGTTCATTTTGGACACAAAAATTCTCGTTGGTACCCAAAGATGAAACCATTTATCTTCACCCAACGTAACCAAGTACATATTATGGACTTGGAAAAAACAAAGGCACAACTAGAAATAGTTTTGCCACAAATCAAACAAATGGTTTTGGAAGGTAAACAAATTTTGTTTATTTCTACCAAACCTCAAGCCAAAGCAATCGTCAGAAAAGCAGCTGAAGATTGTGGAATGCCATTTTTGGTTGATCGTTGGATTGGTGGTATGCTTACCAATTTCTCTGAAATCAAAAAATTGGTGAAAAATTATGTTATTCTAAAAGACCAACAAGACAAAGGTCAATTGGGTAAATACACTAAAAAAGAACAATTGGAAATTGGAAAAAAAATTGGGAAAATGGATAAATATTTGTCAGGTTTGGTAACTTTGAATAGTCTGCCAGATGCTGTTTTTATTCCTTCTATGCAATGTGAAAAAATTGCCGTATCAGAAGCCAATCGTATGAATATTTCAGTCATTGGTGTTTGTGATACTAATGCTAATCCAAATAAGGCTGAATATATAATTCCAGCTAATGATGATGCTGTTAGATCTATTGAAATGATGGTTGGACTTGTGAGAGATGTCATCAAAGAAGGTGTTGAAGAAAAAGGAAAAGACATTGCTTCAGTGAAGGTTGAAGACAAAAAAGTGAACTCTGTAAAATAATTTTGGATGTCTATTGTCCCACTGCACCATTGAGCCATTGTGGTTTTCACTGTGACAATTTGACAATAGAACAATGGGACAATCAAAAATATAACTTTAGTTAATTGAACACACAATTAATAAAGGATTTACTTTTAAAAAACGTACTATGTCTATATCTGCTTCTGAGATTGCCAAGCTTCGTGCTCAGACTGGAGCTGGCATGATGGATTGTAAAAATGCTATGGAAGAGTCCAATGGAGACTTTGACAAAGCCATTGATTGGTTACGCACAAGAGGTACTGTTAAAGTTGCCAAAAGAGCTGGTAAAATTGCTGCCGAAGGAAAAGTATTTACTTATCTTCATGGTGCTGGCAAAATTGGCGTGATGTTGGAGCTTAATTCTGAGACTGATTTTGTCGCCAAAAATGAAAATTTCTTGGCACTTGGTAATGACATCGCTATGCATATTGCTGCCATGAATCCAAAATATCTTTCTCGTGAAGAAGTCTCAAAAGAAGATTTGGAAAGAGAAAAAGATGTCTATCGTGTCCAACTTCAAAATGAAAATAAACCAGCTGAAATGATTGAAAAAATATTGGAAGGTAAAATTAATAAATATTATTCTGAAGTTTGTCTTCTAGAACAAGCTTTCATCAAAGATGAAGACAAAACTATTGAACAACTTTTGACTGCTACTTCTGGATCAATTGGCGAAAAAATTAGTCTTCGTCGCTTCGCTCGTTTCGAAGTTGGTGAAGGTATTGAAAAGAAAGTTACAGATTTTGTAGCTGAAGTGAATGAACAGTTGGGAGCATAATTAAACTTATTACATTGAGAGACGGCCTATTTTTTTGAGGACGTCTTTTTTTCTAAAAAAATATTTAATCGAAAAATGTAAAAAATTGATAAAACTAAACTAGTAAAATTATATCTTTTCTGCTATAATAATTTCATATGAAAAAAAGTCTAATCACAATCCTTTTGCTAATAATCTCCACTACTTTTGTATTTATGATTTTTAGCATTTCTTTTATGGAGAGCAATCACTCCACAATGGCAACCCCTTGCCCTTTGGCATTTTTAAATGGGAATAATAGATGCCCTGTCAATGAAACTCAAAATACCAACTTACTATTAGAACACATAAACAGTATTGACCGCTCTACATTAATGACTTTTGACTTAAACTCAATAAATTTTTCTTTGATTTTTACCACCCTACTTTTGACTGTTTTTTATTATCTAAAAAAGAAATTTTCACTGATACATTTTTTTGAAAACAAATATAAACAATACCTTCATCACAATGACAAAGCCTACTTTCCAATCAAACTACTTTTCTTATTGACTTGGCTTACCAAAAAAATTAGAGGATCTATAGACGCCCCAGATTACCGGGTGAGTATTAGAATGTTATAAATTTTATAATTTAACTTATATATACGCCCGTTTTTTATAAAAGACGGGCATTTTAATTTTGTGTATATTATGCAATCTAGTGAACCAATACCAATTAATACCCCTCCAAAATTACACATTCTAAATTTGTTTTTATTATTTTTACTGCTAATAATGATGATAATAACGCAAGTCCTAATGGGAAAAATACAAGTAGAAATGAGAATGGATAGACAAGGTGCCATGCAATTCTTTTCATCTTTTTCCTTTCTAGGCATCCAAGTGGGTAACAAAATAAAACTAAATGGTAACCTTGGAGAAGATGTTGAAAAATTAGCTATCAGCAAAGGTGTTCCAAATATTTATGGTAATGAAATGAATCTATCATTTGACAATGTAGAACCAGCTATGAATACTATGAAACAATATGACCCAGATTATGGTGGAACAAAACTAAGTCTAAGTAGTGAAGAAATGTCTCGTTATACAAAAATAGGTCTAATAATTGCTTGTGAATATTGTTGTGGTGTCACATCTATTGTCTTTTCCAATGCTAGAGCAGCTTGTGGCTGTGCTCATTCTCAAGCTATGCGTGGCCTACTTACTTATCTTATAAAATATCATGGCAGTGAATTTAGCGATGACCAATTACTTCGAGAATTAGCTCGTTGGAAAGGTCGCTACTTTCCTAAACAAATGATGAACAAAGTAAGTGGACAGATTCAAAGTGGCGAATACACCACTGATGTGGCTTCTCTACTTTTGGATGTAAAACTACCAAAATATAACAATAGCAAAGGAAAAATACCATTGCCAACCTCTATTACAGATTTACCAAGTATGGTAGGTGGCTGTTAACTAAATAATAACTAAATAAAAAAATATGAAAATTCAAGACAAAGACTGCTGTTCTAAAAAATCTTACAACAGTGAAAAAGAAAACGAAACACATAAAGAAGAAAATTTACTGGACACACCGGGAAATTCCAAAACAGAAAAAGAAGTGAAAGAAAAACCAAAAAAAAATTTATCCTTAGGAAGTAGTACTATCACAGTAGTACTGACAATTTTGGTACTACTATCCCTATCTCAAACCGTACAAACAGTCAGTCTATTCAAAGCTGTACAAAAAGATAATTTTGCTATTCAAGGTGATAATAGTATTGATGCAAATACCGCCATAACAACAGGTAATTCTTCTGCTCTGCCAGATATGGTAGGTGGTTGTTAATATTAATCCTTATGAATAAAAACAATTTATTGACAAATATCAAAATAAATTCCAATTTATTTTGGTCTCTCACTGTTATTTTTTTATTGACTATCATTGGCGGTCTATACTTTTCTTTTACGACTGAAAACCTCTTAAAAGTAACAGTAGCGGAATACAAAGAAGAACAGCGTCCAGCTAATCTAGAAATTACACTAATAAAAGATAGTAGTTGTCAGGAATGTAATAATCTTGATGGAGTATTACACAGCATCAAACAAGAAAGTATAAAAATAACCCAAGAAAAAACTCTGGAATATACTGAGGAAGAAGCAAAAAATTTGCTGACTAAATATAGTATCAAAACTCTACCAGCATTATTGATAACTGGAGAAATAAACAAAAGTGCAGACTTGACAAAAATCTGGTCAAGTCTAGGACAAAGTGATGACAATACTTTCATATTGCGTTACAACTTCTATCCTGTCAAAGACCTAGAAACAAACAAAATACAAGGCTTGATAGACATTTTTCTCCTTTCTGATTTATCTTGTCAAGAATGTTATGATGTAAAACAGCATTTAGCTATTTTGTCAGGTTTTGGTCTATCACTCAACCACGTCACCAGTACAGACACTTCCTCTGAATTGGGACAAGAACTAATCAAAAAATATCAGATAAACAAAGTACCCACGATAGTTTTGACTGGTAATTTAAATGTCTTTGATAGCTTGAAAAAAACTTGGGGGCAAGTCGGCACAATTGAAACAGACGGTGCTTATGTTTTCCGAGACGGTCTAGATAAAATGAAAATAATTTACAAAGATTTAACTAGTAACAAAATAATAACTTTTACTAGTAGTAGTACTAACAAATAAATAAAATATATGAAGAAGAAAAATAACAAAGTAATATTTTCTACAACGCTAATTTTGTTTAGTGTTTTATTCGTAGGATATACTGTAAAAAAACTTTTTACTGACAATGTACCCGTAGTTGAAGCCAAAACCATTACTGTTTACAAATCTCAAACTTGTGGCTGTTGTGGTGTGTATATCACCTATCTACGTAATAGAGGCTTCAATGTCAATGTAGAAACTATGGATGATATGGATGCTATAAAGAAAAAATACGATATACCAGAAGATAAACAAAGTTGTCACACTAGTATTATAGATGACTATGTAGTCGAAGGTCACGTACCACTGGAAGCTATCAACAAAATGTTAGATGAAAAACCAACGATAAATGGTATTGCCTTACCAGACATGCCAGCAGGTTCCCCAGGTATGCCTGGTAACAAACAAGGACTATTCACTATATATAGTCTAGATGAAACTCAAAATAATCCAGTTTTCACAAAATTGTAATATGAAAAAAATAAAATATTTATTATTAGTTGCTTTCTTGGTTTTGATACCAGGTACAACCAAAGCCCATTGTCCCCTATGTACCATAGGGGCAGGGGCTGCTTCAGGTGTGGCTGTTTGGCTAGGTATAAGCTATATGAGTGTTGGGGTGATGATTGGAGCCTTTGCCCTAGCTACAGGCTTGTGGATGTCAAGACTGATAAAGAAAAAATTTATTCGCCACCAAAATATCATCATAGCAATAGTTTCTTATGTAACAACAGTTTGGCCCTTACGCCTCATGCTCAAAAGTTATGGAGCATTATATCTCCCTTGGTGGGGTCAGTATGGCACAACATTTGTAATTGACAAATATCTAATTGGGACTGCTATTGGCGCTATTATTATGATCTTGTCACCATACTTGAGTAAACAAATAAGCAAACATCGTGACAATAAAAATTGGCCTTATCAAGGTGTGAGTATTACTTTTGGACTCTTGATAATTACATCTATTATAATAGAACTAATAATATGGAAAATGAAATCTTAATAATAATTTTAAGTATCACTACTCTTTTCATAGTTTTACTTTTGCTAAAAAGATTATTTGGACTAAAATTTTGTGTACTCTGTGTCAGTGTCAGTCTAACTTGGTTGACTTTCTTATGTCTGTATTGGTTAGGCAAATTCCCTTATCCAATTTTGTTAGCTATACTCATGGGACAAAGTAGCCTAGGAATTTATTACTTGTTGGAAAAAAGACTAAAAGAAAAATACCATTTTTTTCGCTTACCTTTTCTATTGACAGCCATAGTTTTTATCTTTTGGTTATTACAGACTATTGACTTGATATATAACTGGAAATTAATCCTATTTTTATTAATTCTGTGGCTTATTACTATATTGTTTTTTGTCTTTCGAGAAAACAAAAAAATAGGAGAAATATTCAAACAAGTCATTGCCTGCTGTCGTGATTGGTAAAAAATAAAAATTATAGTCCTATATAATCACTAAAATTACAAAAATATGAATAAATACAAAATGCCTATTATTATTTTGGTCATCTCTGGACTAGGAATTTTGACTTGGTCGATAATTGGTTTATTTTACAAACCAAACAATAATTTGCCTATAAAAAACGATGGCAACTTCCAAAAATTTGTTGACGCTGAAATAACTGACAAATGTCAAACGCCAGAAGGCTACACTGATGAGCAATGGGCAGAACATATGTCGCATCATCCAGATAGATACAAGGAGTGTTTTGACATAAGCAAAAACATAGGAACTACTTATTAAAATATTACATCAGAAGATCTAAAACAGATAATGCAATCCAAAGATTTTACATTAATAGATGTCCACATACCAGAACAATTTTATATTGTTGGCACAGACAAATTCATCCCTTACAACACTATAGACCAACGTTTGACAGATTTACCATCTGACAAAAATGCCAAAATTATTTTGTATTGTCGTTCTGGTTCTATGAGCAAAATAGCTACACAAACTTTGGCTGATTTGGGTTATAACAATGTTTACGATTAAGGTTTAATAGACAAAAATAGAGGCTATTTCGACGATTGTTTACCTCTCAGCAATTCAATAATAACTTTCTTAGCTCTCTTTTTACTTAATCCTCGATGAACATTTAATTTACTTTTCAAACTGTTAAAAAATCCATCTAGTGAGTTTGTCGTGTTGGGAATATTTAGTTCAGGATGTTTTTGGTAAGTGAATAAATATAGCAAGTTAGTTTTCAAACTTCGGTAAGCAGATCTAACTTTTTTATGTGTATAACACCATCTTCCAGTTTCTGGATTGGTGGTAATTTAATTTAGTTAGTTTTATTGCTGTATTATGCCATAAATCTTACTTTTTAGCCTCTATTTTTGTCTATTAACTCAAAATTTCTAAATTCGTTTTGTCACTTCTTTCCCCAGATTGACAAAACATAGTATTTATCTTATAATCATACATAATTTGTATATTATTAAATAATATTTTATGAAAACCTTATTTAAAAATTTTATTATTGTTTTTCTGGTGTTACTTGTGGTTACTGCTTTGCTAAGTACAGCCAATTTTTCTAGTAAAAAGCCAGAAACAGCGAGTATCAATACTCTGGTTCAAGACATAGACAATGAAAGTATCAAAAATATTGAAGTACGTGGGGATTATCTTTATGTGACTTTGAAAGATGAAAATGCTCTACAATTGGAAATCAAAAAAGAAGCAGGTCAATCTTTTTCTGAACTTATGAGTAATTATGGTGTAGATGCTAATAAATTAGCCAAAGTAGATGTAAAAGTACAAGATGAAACTGGTTGGAAATTTTGGGTTAGTGTTTTAGCTCCTTGGATTATACCTTTATTACTTTTTGGGGTACTTATTTATTTCTTTAGTCGTCAAGTCAAAGGTGTCAACAACAAAGCTATGGGCTTTGGTCAAAGTAGTGCTCGACAAGCCAAACTAGATGATAAAGACAAAAAAACTTTCAAAGATGTTGCTGGCGCCAAAGAAGCCAAAGAAGAATTGATGGAAATAGTAGATTTTTTGAAAGATCCAAAAAAATTTACAGACATGGGAGCCAAAATTCCCAAGGGTCTCTTGCTCATGGGTTCTCCTGGTACTGGTAAGACTTTGCTTGCTAAGTCTATTGCTGGTGAAGCTGGTGTACCATTTTTTCATATTTCTGGTTCAGAATTCGTTGAAATGTTTGTGGGTGTTGGTGCTTCTCGGGTGCGTGATCTTTTTAGTAAAGCTAAGAAAGTTGCCCCAGCCATTATTTTTATAGATGAGATAGATGCTGTGGGTCGTAAACGTGGTTCTGGTCTTGGTGGAAGTCATGATGAAAGAGAACAAACTTTAAACCAAATTTTGGTAGAGATGGATGGTTTTGATCCTAATCTTGGGGTGATTGTAGTCGCTGCTACCAACAGACCTGATGTCCTTGATCCAGCTCTTCTTCGTCCTGGACGTTTTGATCGTCGTATTGTGATTGATTTACCAGATATCAATGATAGAGAAGAAATTCTTAAGGTTCATGCCAAGAATAAACCACTTACCAAAGAAGTTTCTTTGCGCAAAGTGGCGGAACGTACGCCTGGTTTTTCTGGAGCTGATTTGGAAAATTTGTTGAATGAGGCAGCCATCTTAGCTGTAAGAAAAAATCAAAAACAAGTAGAAGAAAAAGATGTCTTGGAAAGTATTGAAAAAGTAATGTTGGGACCAGAAAAGAAAAACCGTGTCATGACTGAAAAAGATCGTGAGATGACTGCTTATCATGAAGCAGGGCATGCTATTGTTGGTCACTTTTTGCCTCATTGTGATAATATTCGCAAAGTGTCTATCATTGGTCGTGGTATGGCTGGTGGCTATACTCTTTCTATGCCAGACAAAGATGTTCACTACAATACTTTGGTCAAATTCAACAATGATTTGGCAATGATGCTTGGTGGTTATGTTACTGAAAAACTTGTTTATGGCGATGATATGTTATCAACTGGTCCATCTAGTGATCTCAAAAAAGCTACAGCTATGGCTCGCTCCATGGTACTTCATTATGGTATGAGTGAAAAGCTTGGCCCTCGTCAATATGGTGAGAATGAAGAATATATTTTCTTAGCTCAAGAAATTCATGATAAAAAAAATTATAGTGAAAAAAAGGCCGAAATGATTGATGAAGAAATTGACAGAATTTTGCAAGAAGCCAGAAAAACTGCTGAAAGAATCATTGCTGAACATCGTCCACAAATGGATAAGTTGGTGGAAGTACTTATCAAAGAGGAAACCGTGGAAGAAGAAAAATTTGTGGAGATTGTGGGTAAAGGTGTCAAACATGATGAGGCTGTCAAAATTGCTTAGTAATTATAAGAATCAATTAAAAATAAAGACGCAAATTATCGCGTCTTTATTTTTTTATTTTGTACTGGCTGTATTTTGTGGTATAATATAAAAAGTAATTTTTTATCTATTTTGGTATAAAGTATCTTAATTATGACTTTACAAAAAGCAAACAAAATTTCTGAAAAAAATAATCCTTGGTATGTGACTGATGAAAAGTTCAATACTTATTGGGTTTGGCATGGTTTGTTCAATTCTAATGATAGTATAAAACATAATAAAAATTTTGATATTGCCAAAAAACAATCTTCTTATCTAAAAAAGCAAATAGTAATTAACTATTTCAAAAATTTTTTCTTATTTCCTATTTTACTTGTGCGTTTACTTACTCCTTGGTATCTCAAAGGTGAAAATAATGTCTGGACAAATATCAAAACTATTTTGAAGAGTAAAGAATTCAAACCACTTAGATTTGCAATTCTTTCTCAAATTATTTTTTTAATTATTTTGTGTTTTTTTGGATATATTATTTTTTACAAATATTCTCAATTGACCAAAGCTGCTGAGAATGGCATGATAACAAGTACTATCTCTGAAGTAAATTTGTTAGACTTTGGCAAAAAAAGTGAATCAATACAAATAATAAAAAATTTAGTATCAAGTAGTTCAGCAGAAAATTTTGACTCTGAACCAATTGCTCAAGTTTCTCTTATTTTATCCAATGGTGATATCAAAAAAGCTCAACAGCAAGTACATCTAGCCGATCAAAAAATTGATGAGTTGGAAGCTATGTCTCTAATTGTCAATCAAAATTTGGATTATAATCAGATTGTTAGTTTGGTCTCAGCTTCACAGGCTATGATGTTGGATATAGAAAATAACAAAGATGTATTTTTTCAAGGAGCTAGCAGTCAAGACGTAAATAATTTGTTTGTTAGGGCTATAAATCATATAATCAGACGTGAATTTGTTTTAAACAAAATTGCCGTGAATGTAAATGTTATATTGGATGATGAACAAAAGAATAATTTTGTTGAATTTAAAAATAGTATATTTGTCCAAGCTAAACAATTTTTGGATGATACACTAAATGATAGTAGATTTGTCAATTCAGAGGATTATTTGGAAAGAGTAAGAAAAAATATTGGACTTGTATTATTGACAGATCGTGAATATATAAAGAACAGGACAGACTTGATAAATAAAATTTATTCTGGCGATACTACTATATTTGTAGATCTTGAAGATTTGGATAAAAACTTTCAAGAATATTTTGGATATAATTTCCATATATTTTTTAATACTTATACATCCCTAGATACTTTTGGTGTGGGTCTTATAGTAGAAAGAGGCATAAATGCTGATTTTACTTTGAACAATAAAACTCAAATGATAAATAATTAAGTTTAAATAATATTTTCAAGCCGATTTCAAATAAGTCGGTTTTTTGTCGCTTAATTTTTTTAAATGTGTTATAATATAGATTAGAAAATTTTTCTTTTATTTTTTATAATACAATCCATATGAAAGAACCAAATTATCGCGAAGCCTTGAACAAAGGTTGGCACTTGGCTTGGCACCACAAATCACTTTGGGTGTTTGGACTTTTTGCAGCTTTTTTGGGTCAAATGGGAATTTTTGAATATCTAGTACAAGCTGTAGTTGGTGCAAACAAATTACAAGCTCCATCATCTTTTGTCTATATATTCCAAATATTTAGAAGATTTAATCTAGCTGATTTTGTAGGACTTTTTCATACTTCATCTGACAAAATTATTTGGTTGATTTGGTTGATTATTATTATATTAGGAGCTGTTGTTATGTTGACTTTTGTATCAGTAGTTTCACAAGGTACTATAGTCCACAATACTGCCAAGTCAATTGGTGGTTTGCATCTAAAATTGGTAGACGTTGAAAAATCTTGGCATGAGAGTCGTTATCATTTTTGGAGTTTGTTTGGTTTGAATTTGATAAGAAAAGTGTTAACTATTTTTTTTGTCTCTTTTGTGGCTTGGGGAATGTGGAATGCAAGTCTGGAACCAAGAGCAAATGATATGTTTTTGTTTATTTTTATTTTCCTTTTGGCTACTATAATTGGTATGGTTTTGTATTTGTGGCTTATCTATGCTGTAGGATATGTCATAGTAGAAGAAAAGAAATTTGTTGAAGCCATGAAATTGGCTTGGCGTTTATTTACACGTCATTGGTTTGTTTCTTTGGAAATTGGTTTTATCTTTATAATTTTAAATATTTTCTTGGTTTTGTTAATTTTTGTTGGCATGTATATTTTGTTTTTACCAAGTCTATTTTTATGGACTATGTTGGCTTTGACTGGTAATACACTTTTTTATGTTTTGGGGGTACTTATTGGTTTTGTACTTTTTTCTCTTTATCTAATGTTACTTGGTTCAATATTTGTGGTTTTTAGTACCTCTACTTGGACTTATTTATTTATGAAAATGCACAAGCATGGTTTGAGGAGTCATTTGGTTTCTTTGTTTCATAGTTAATTTGTAGATTATTATGCCTAGTGGTTTTGGTTCAATTTCTGATTTATTAAATACCAAAAATGGTCAACAAAAAAGACCTAAGCTTAGTGCTCAGGCCAAAGATGTAGAAGAAAAGTTTGACAACAAAATGAATGATATCAAGAAAAAAGAATTGGAAATTTTGGCAGAGAATTATGCTAATAGTATTGGATTTCCTCATATAAATTTGGCTGATTTTCCTATTAGTCAGGAATCCTTGAAACAAATTCCTAGAGAAGTTGCTGAGTCTTTGGGAGTTATTTGTTTTTTTGTTAATTCTGATGAGTTTCGTCTGGGGGCTCTTGATCCAAAAAAGGAAGAAGTCAAAACTTTGTTGGAAGCATTGATTAAGAAAAAATATAGCAATGGTTTACTTTACGTGATTTCTGAAGTGAGTTTACAAAAAGTTTTGAAACTTTATGATAATTTGCCTGATCTCAAAATAATTACCAAAGATTTGGATATAAAAGCAGAAGATTTGCAAAAAGTACAAGCTAATGTCAATGATTTTTCTAGTGTTCAAGATTTGTTGAGTAAAAGTAATACCACAGATTTGATTACAGTTTTATTAGGAGCTGGACTAAAGGTAAATGCTTCAGATATTCACATTGAGGCTGAACAAAATAGGTTAATTGTTCGTTTTCGTTTGGATGGTATTTTGCATGATGTAGCGGAATTATCCAAAGATATTTTTCAAAAACTTATATCTCGTATCAAGCTTATTTCTGCTCTTAAAATTAATATTATTAACAAACCACAAGATGGGCGTTTTACTATTCATTTTCCAGAATATGATGTAGATGTTCGTGTTTCTACTATTCCAACTGTTTTTGGTGAGAGTGCAGTTATGCGTTTGCTTATCCAAAAACAAGATAGTCTGACACTAGACAGCCTAGGATTTTCTGAAAGAGATTTTGCAGTTTTGAATGAAGAAATAAAAAGACCAAATGGTATGATAATTACGACTGGTCCAACTGGTAGTGGCAAAACTACGACACTTTATGCTATTTTAAAAATTTTAAATAAACCTGGTGTCAAAATTATAACTTTGGAAGATCCAGTAGAGTATCGTATGGAAGGTGTCAATCAAAGTCAGATAGATCATAGCAAAAATTATGATTTTGCTACAGGCTTACGTTCTATGTTGCGTCAAGATCCAGATATTGTTATGGTTGGAGAAATTCGTGATGCCGAGACTGCTGAGATTGCCGTGCAAGCAGCACTTACTGGTCATCTGTTGTTGTCTACTTTGCATACTAATAGTTCTTTTGGGGCAATACCTAGATTTTTGTCTATGAGTGTTCAGCCTTTTCTCTTAGCACCATCTCTCAATTGTGTAATGGGACAACGTCTGGTACGCCGTGTTTGCCAAAATTGTAGAAAAGAAGTTACTTTTGTAGATTTTGATGAACATACCCAAAATAGACTGTTGAAACAAATAGAAAAAATGCCGGAAAAATTAAAAGTGGATATCAAAAAAACTAAATTTTATCAAGCTACTGGTTGTGCTGATTGTAATAATATTGGTTATAAAGGACGTGTTGGTATTTACGAAATTTTTGTGGTCAAAGATGAAATAGAACATATGATTTTATCTGGAGAAATATCAGAACTTGTAATAGAAGAAATGGCCTACAAGCAAGGTATGACAACAATGGTTCAAGATGGTATAATAAAGGCCACTGAAGGTGTTACTACGATTGATGAAGTATTTAGAGTTATTGACTAATTTTTGTTAAAATATTTTTTTTAATAATTATTTTTTAAAATTAAACAATTTTTTATCAAGTGTCAGCAAACAGTAAATTGTAAATAGTAAACAGTTTTTTATTAATTTAGTGAGTGTTTACTGTTGTCTATTTACTATTTACCACATAATATACTTTTAATATGGTTAGTACTAAAAAAACTTTTGTTTCTCCTTGTAATCAACCAGTTCGTTTTTACAAATTTGTTGCTCTTACTTTTTTGATTGTTACTATTGTCCTTTTGGGTTCAATTATTTTTATGTCATCCAAAAGAGCCCAAATTACTATTATTACCAAAGCTGAATCTGTAGAAGTAAATACGACTGTGGATATTGACCCAAGTCAAACTGATGCTATTGTATCAGGTTTTGTAACTTCCACTTTTGTTGAGCTTACCAAAGTTTATAGCCCACAAGGAAACAAGACCGAAGAAGATTTAGCAACCGGTGAAGTTACTTTGATAAATGATTCTAATCTTCCTCAAATTTTGGTCATAAAGACTCGTCTTTTGTCACAAGCTGGTATTTTGTTTCATTTGAAAGAGGGTGTCGTGGTCCCAGCCAATGGACAAATAAAAGCTCAAGTATATGCTGACCAAAAAGGTGAGAGTGGTAATATCACTACTAGCACTTTCACTATTCCAGGACTAAATGAAACAAAACAAAAAATAATTTATGCCAAAAGTGCTACTCCTATGACAGGTGGTATCAAAACAATTGGTATTTTTGGTCAAGAAGATTTGACCAAAGCTGAACAAAGTTTGTTGATAGATTTGAAGAAACAAGGTTCTGATTCTTTATCTCAGAACAATAGTGAACAAAAAGGTTTATTTGATATAGTACAATATACTTTTGAACATGATGGTACTCTTGGAGAAGAAACTAGTTCTTTCAATTTGAGTGGCAAAGCGACTGTCATTGGTGTATTTTATGATGATGTAAAATTGAAAAAATATGCACAAGATATGCTTGAAAAACATATTGTTGACAATAGTGAAGTATTACAATCTGCCAATGAAGAGCCAACTGTAGTATTGAGTCAATACAATTTTCAAGCTGGTACGGCCAAACTGACTGTAACCAATTCTGGTCTTGTTGATCTAGATCCAAATAGTCGTGAATTGCAAAAGATTATGTTTTTTGGCAAGACTGAAGATGAAGTACGTCGCTATGTAATGGCTCTTGATCATGTGAGTAGTATAGAAATGAATTTTCATCCAGCTTGGAATAGAGAAGTACCTAATGTGGCTAGTAGAGTGGATATTATTTTGAGACAAATACAATAAAATTTGACAATATTTTGTAAATGATTTAAGCTAATAATAGTTGAGTCAGAAATAGCCCAGTAGTACTGCTCTAAAGGGAAAGAAAGTCACAGACTGAAAGCTTTCTTGAGTATAGACTATATGGTACCACTCTGGCATGTATTTTGAAAAATTAAAAAGATAAAATGCGGGTGGAACCGTCCTACGCTCTTGTTTCACAGAGCTTCGGCCGGCAAGCCGTCTTGATTGACAGCTTGTTGGTTTAGGGCCCCGATGTTTGATTACAATTTTTGTGATTAGACATCGGGGCATTTTGTTTAATTTAGGAATTTTAAATTTTAAAATAATTTCTTAATGTTTTAATTTTCAATTAATTTTTAAAATTAAATCATTTAAAAATTCAAAATTGTTTCGAAATTTAAAATTACTAAATTTAAAATTTAATTATAATTGTATGCCAGAAGAAAATAACTTGGAAAAAATGCGTCACTCTTGTGCGCATGTGGTGGCAGCAGCCATCAAAGAGCTTTACCCAAATGCCAAATTTGGTGTAGGGCCTGTCGTAGAAAATGGGTTTTTTTATGATGTGGATTTGGATACTCCACTTAGTGATGCTGATTTGAAAAATATTCAGAAGAAAGCTGAATATTTGGTCAAACAAAATATTGCTTTTGAAAGGGAAGATTTGCCAATAGATGAGGCTATCAAATTTTTTGAAAGTATTAATCAGACTTACAAAGTTTCTTTGCTTAGAGATTTGAAAGAGAAAGGTACCACCAAAATGACTGAGGAGGAATTGCAAGATGTCGGTGGTTCTATTGGAACTGTTTCTCTTTATAAGACTGGAAATTTTACGGATCTTTGTCGTGGCCCTCATATAGAGAGTACCAAAGAAATTGGGGCATTCAAACTAACCAAAATTGCTGGAGCTTATTGGCGAGGGGATATCAACAATCCACAATTACAACGTATTTATGGTTTGTGTTTTGAAACTAAAGAGCAATTGGCTGAATATTTGAATATGCTTGCTGAAGCTGAAAAACGTGATCACCGTAAATTAGGTCAAGAGTTGGAGTTGTTTACTTTTTCTGATTTGGTTGGTCCAGGATTACCACTCTTTACAGAGAAAGGGACGACTATACGCCGAGTTTTGGAAGATTTTGTTTGGTCACTCATGAAACCTTTTGGTTATTCTAGAGTTTGGATTCCACATATTGCCAAATCAGATTTGTATAAGACTTCTGGACATTGGGATAAGTTTTCTGATGATATTTTTCATGTTTCTAGTCGCAAGACTGATCAAGAATTTGTGATGAAGCCAATGAATTGTCCACACCACACTCAAATTTTTGCTAGTCGTGCTCGCTCTTACAAAGATATGCCTATTCGTTTGAGTGAAGTAACAACTGTTTATCGTGACGAAAATACAGGACAACTTCAAGGACTTTCTCGTGTCCGTTCTATTACTCAAGATGATGCTCACGTTTTTTGTCGTCTAGATCAAGTAAAACAAGAAGTAGGTTCTATTTGGAGTATTATCAAAGATTTTTACAAAGCTTTTGGTATGCCTTTGTCTATCTATCTGTCTTTGCGTGATGATACACACAAAGAAAAATATCTTGGTACTGATGAAGTCTGGAACAAGGCAGAAGATTCTTTGCGTAATTTTTTGAAAGCACAAAATTTGGAATTTGTAGAAGAAAAAGGTGAGGCAGCTTTTTATGGACCAAAGATTGATTTTCGTGCCAAAGATGCCATTGGACGTTATTGGCAATTGGCCACAGTCCAACTTGATTTCAATTTGCCTGAGCGTTTTCAACTAGAATATATAGATCAAAATGGTGAAAAACAAAGACCAGTGATGCTTCATCGTGCTATTCTTGGTTCGGTAGAGAGATTTATGGGTGTACTTATTGAACATTATGCTGGAGCTTTTCCAGTCTGGCTTGCTCCTGTACAAGTACATTTTATATCAGTTTCTGAAAAGCATATTGATGGTAGTCGTGAGCTTTTGACAGAATTTGATAAGCTTGGAATTCGTGTTAGTATTGACGAAGCCAATGAAACAGTTGGTAAGAAAATTCGCAATGCTTCCAAACAAAAAATTCCTTATACTATTGTAGTTGGTGACAAGGAATTGGCTGGTGAAGATTGGCAGATTAGAGTCTTTGGTCAAGAAGAACAAATTAGTATGAGTAAAGAAAATTTTGTGAAGAGAGTGAAGGAAGAAAATAGTGAGAGGAAAGCGTGAGACTGGTGTATAAAAGTGTGGGATGATATATTAAAAACAATCCCGATGAATCGGGATTGTTTTTAATTTTTTTAACCAACTTTTTAATTATATAAAAAAAGTATGCCAAAAATGTGATGTACAATTCCCCTCCTACTAGGAGAGGTTAGGGGAGGTCTAGAGTATAATAAAACGTTTTATCTTGCTAAAGACCCCCTCTCCTCCCCAGGCGGACCCGCCTTGGGTGGGTAACTCCCCCTACTAGGGGGAGGACCTTCCTTTATTTTGTCATATTTTTATTGACACCACTTGGTAAATTCCACACTTTTATACGCTAGTCTCGTTTTATTGTTTTATAATAATGAAGGATAAATAACCTAGATAAAGTAAGACAAAGAAAAATCCTTGCCAGCGATTGAGACGGTGTTTGTCATCAATAAACATAAAGAAAAATAATAAGAGTGTGGCGATAACAGATACTAAGACATCTATATTAATATTGATGTCAAAAGGAATTGGTTTAATTATTGCAATCAGTCCTAAAATCCAAAAAATATTGAAAATATTACTTCCAACTACATTACCAATAGCAATGTCTGTTTGTTTACGCAATGCCGCCACAATAGATGTTGCTAGTTCAGGTAGAGATGTTCCTATAGCCACAATAGTAAGACCAATAAGACGTTCAGACATTCCGGCTATTCTAGCAAGAATTACTGCATTGTCTACAATAATTTTGCCACCTAGTATCAAAGCTACTAATCCGACAGTAAAAAACAAAAAAGATTTCCCTAAGGCGTATTCTTTTATTTCTTCGTGTTCACCTTTTATCTTGCTTAATCCAAAAGTATAATAAAGAAAAATTATAAAAAATAAAACAAGAGTAATACCCTCGGTACGATCTAGAAAATTGTTGCCAGAGCCATTTATTAACAAATCGTTGCCAAAAATTGCTACAATAGCAACTGCCAAAAGAGCAAAAGGTATTTCTTTGTAAGTAGTATTTTTTTTGACAGCTAAGGGGAATATAATGGCTGTGATTCCAAGAATAAGTAAAATGTTGGCTATATTACTACCAATAATATTGGCAATAGCCAGATCTGTTGTTCCTTTGGTTACTGAAAATAAGTTTACAACCAATTCTGGGGCTGAGGTACCAAAGGCTACAACAGTCAAACCAATAACAATAGAAGAGATACCGAGTTTTTTGGCAATAGAGGCGGCACCTTTGACAAGTAAATCAGCTCCATAGATGAGAATCGCAACGCCAATGATTATTAGAAGAATTGTTAGAAACATAATTATTTATAATTAAAAAAATATTGTTTTATTATACACTATTTTTTATTTTTATCAATGTGTTTTGCCCATCTATTTTTTTTCTTATAACATAAGTACAAATATTCAGATAAAGATTCAATCTCATTAGATATTTTTTCGTCAAAAGTGAAAGCTGGGGATCTGTTAACTTCAAAAACACGAGGTTGTCCATTGCTATCAACAACAATATCTACACCAGCTACTTGTATATTGGCTATTTTGGCGGCTTTTAGTGCTATTTTTATTATTAGTTTATCTACATTTTTATGTTTCAAAAAAGTTTCGCTAGCTCCAAGATAAACATTGTTTCTAAATTCTTTTTTGTTAATTTTACGTTCTCTTTTTATAATACAACCTATAGTTTCTCCCAAAACCAATATACGATAATCAAAAGTGTTTGGTATAAATTCTTGAATAATAATTTCAGTAGAGGTTTCTCTTTCCATTATATTTTTAGCTTCCATTTCATTTTTTGCCAAAAATACACCTATTCCTTTTCTACTTTTGGAAATTTTTATAACCATAGGAAAGTCAATAAAATTCTTGGCAGCCTCTAATGATTTCTTGTTGTAAATAGAAGTAAAGTAAGTTTTTGGTACAGGAATATTGTTTAGGGCTAGTAGTGTTGTCTGTTTGAGTTTTGTAGCATCATTGATTGAGCTATGTACTTTGTCTATATAAAATATTCCTTTTTGTTTGCAAAGTTCGGATAATATAAAAGCTAAATTTCTTTTTTTACCAACATTCCTGGAAAATATTACTTTGTATTGTTCTAAAGGTTTTTTTTCAATGAATGCTCTTACATTATTTTTTTCAATAAATAATTCAACCTCTCCAAAGTTGGAAGTTTCAACAGAGATGCCTTTTTTTGTAAGTTTCTTTTTTAAAATAAGTATTGTTTTGTTTATTTTATTTTTGACACTCTTTTTTTCTTTTAAAATTAACAACATAGTATTTTTTTAAAATAAATAAATTTTGACACTAACTTGTCATCCTGTCCCGATAGAATCGGGATAGAATAACAAAAGTAATTTACTTCAATTCTAAAATAAGTAAACCTTCTATATGGGGAGTTTTGGGAAAGAAATTATAAATAGTAGCATCAACTATCTTGTATTTTTCAGCAAGTTTTTTGACATCTCTAGCTTGGGTAGAGATATTACAAGACAAATAAATAATTTTTGGAGGTGTGACTTGCAAAATTTTTTCAACTATCCTGTCATGCATACCAGCGCGAGGTGGGTCAACAATCAAAATTTTGTCAGAAGTAATTAGTTCAGTAATATTTTCAGCTGTTTTACAAAAAGCCTCAACATTTTTTAGTTTATTTAATTTTATATTTTCTTTGGCATATTCTATAGCTTCTTCGTTGTTATCGACTAGTGTCAAATTTTGACAATTTTTTGCGAGTGACAAACCAATAGATCCCACGCCGGAATAAAAATCTAAAATAGAAGAATTTTTTGGAATGTGTTTTTTTATTTGTTCTAGACAGGTCATAAATACTGGAATGTGAATTTGAAAAAAACTAAGTAAACCAAATTTTAATTTTGTTTTGGAAATATCGCTCAGTAAATAATCTTGGCCTGTAACATATAGTAATGATGTTGGTACAGAAGCAGGGGATTGGTGTGTAGAATAATAAATTTGGAAACCAAGAAGATTGGTTTTTAGTTTTGGATAATTTTCAAAATTGAGTCTGTCTTTGATAAACAGTGCTGCAATAGTTTGTCCTTGTCCATTGCTTCTGATAATTAGAGATTTTAAACTACGCATAGGTATTTCATTTTCATTGACCCAATTCAAAATATATTGAGCTGTCTCATTGATAATTTCTTCAGCCAATATTGATCCTTTGACTGCAAAAGTACGTCGTCCTCCGCGTTCAAAAAAGGCTAGAGATTTAGTATTGTCTTCAAGCTCGGTAAAACTAAATTCCATTTTGTTGCGATAATTTTTGTCTAATTTGTCAGAAATAAGTGGAATATCTAAATCAGCAAAAATTTCGCCACCAAGTTTTTTATAAGTTTCTTGGGTTATTTCTTTTTTCCATTTGTTCTCTGTTTGATAAGAAATTATTTGCCAGGGCGAAGTAGACAAGAATTCAGCTTCCTGTGCTTCTACTCTTTCTGGTGAAGCTTTTATAATTTTGGTGGCCACAGCTTCTAAATAGTCTTTTTTATCTTTGATTATCTTATATTCTACCTCTTCACCTGGTAGAGCATTCCAAACAAAAACAATTTTATTGTCTAATCTAGCCAAACCTTGTCCTCCAAAAACTAACTTTTCTATTTTTAATGTATTCATAATGTTGTTATCTTAGCATAATTTAGGTATTTTGTCCATTTGTGCTATAATGTTTATAATTTTGAATTTAGAAATTTTAAATTTTAAAACAATTATTTAATGCCTAAATTTAAAATTCAAAAATTATAAAATTGTTTTAAAATTAGAAATTTAAAATTACTAAATTCAAAAAATATGGTCGTCCCACATAATCCTGAGTATATTCATCATAGTCAGAGCAAAATTTCCTCATCACTTTTGCGAGAAATTGTTTTTGGTTTAGAAGATGGTATGGTCTCTACTTTAGGAGCCATTACAGGTATTGCGACTGCCACCAATAGTCAATTTACTACTTTGCTCTCTGGTTTTGTTGTAGTTTCTGTAGAATCTATCTCTATGGCTGTTGGTTCTTATCTATCCACTAAATCAGAAAAAGATACTGATGAACGCAAATTGCACGAAGAACGTGAAGAGTTGAAGGAATTTCCTGAAGATGAAAGAAAAGAGTTGTTTGATATGTATCTAAGAGATGGTTGGCCTAAAAAGATTGCTATGGATATGGCTATTGTTGCCCAAAAAGATAAAAAATTATTTTTGCTAGAAATGGCTTATCGTGAATTGGAGATTATTCCTAATAATATAGAAAAGCCACTGTTACAAGGTGGTGTTATGTTTGTTGCTTACATAATTGGTGGATCTATACCAATTTTACCATATTTGTTTTTACCTATTGATCAGGCTGTAAAATTATCTGTTTTATTTACTTTGCTAGGTCTTTTTGTGTTAGGAAGTCTTACAACAAGATTTACCAAGAGGAAGTGGTGGAAGGCTGGTTTTGAAATGTTGATATTAGCTTCGTTAGCTGCTTCAGTTGGTTATTTTGTAGGGCAGATAGCAGGTGTATTTTTGAAGTAATCAATAATAGGTTAAAATATTTGGATACAAAAAAGCGCCGATATATGGCGTTTCTAAAATTTTTATTTTATCTCATCCATAGCCTTCCCGACACGTAGGTCGGGAAGGCTTGGACGAGGATGCGTCAGTTGCGTATGGCTATGAAAATACCCAAGATGATGGGGGACGCAGCCAGGGAGAACGTGTAGACAATGAGGAACTTCTTCATTTTAGAGATACCTTGTATGTGACGGTTCCACTCAGCAATGCCCGGAACTTCCGAGCGAAGGAGTAATTTACAAGATTTTGTATTTCTACTCTTTCGCGTTGAAGTATAACGGGTTTTAGACACAAATTTTGATTACTTTAATCAAAACCTAAAGTATTATAGAGTAAATATCACTTTTTGTCAAGTGTTATTGTTTATAAGTCTATTTCAATTCCAACAGGGCAGTGATCAGACCCGACTATTTCATCCCAAATAAAGCTTTTCTTTATTTTGTTTACAAATCTTTTGCTAACTAACACATAATCAATACGCCAGCCAACATTTCTAGCTCTTGCTGCTGCGCGGAAACTCCACCAGCTGTATTGTACTTTTTTTGGATGGAGATGTCGAAAAGTGTCAATAAAACCTGCTTGTGTAAACTGACTCATCCAAGCTCTTTCTTCGTTAGTATAGCCAGCGTTACCTTCATTTGGTTCAGGTCTAGCTATGTCAATTGGTTCATGGGCCACATTGTAATCACCGACAGCAATGACTGGTTTTTTCTTATCAAGTTTTTTGATATATTTGAGGAATGCATCATTAAAATCTTGCTTGAAAGTCAGACGAGACAAATCGTCACGAGTGTTAGGAAAATAACAATTTACAAAATAAAAATCCTTGAACTCCAAAGTTTGAGTGCGACCTTCATCATCAAATTTTTCTATGTTTAGACCAGTGGTATGCTTGATAAAAAGTTGTTGTGCTTGAGATTTTTCTTTTATTAGTGTCATGGTGCCTGAGTAACCTGGTTTTTTTGCACTGTTCCAGTATTCAGTGTTGTTGCAAAAATCCCAACCCGAGGCTGGTCCGCCTTGGGCGGATTTTTCACGATGTGAATCTCCAATTTTTACTTCTTGTAAACCAAGAATATCTGGTTTTTTGTTTTCCAAAAATTTAGTGAAGCCTTTTTTGACCACAGCTCTAATGCCGTTGATGTTCCAAGAAAGTATTAACATAAAATGTTGTAATTGTTATAAATGTTATAATATCTAGTCTGTTGTAAATAAAAATCAATTTTAACATTTTCAACATTTAGAACAACTATAACATCTACAACATCTAAATTAAATATTTTTCGCCGTATTTTTTCATGGCTTCTATAACTGTTTTTAGACCATGACCTTTGTCTGTTAATTCATAACTACCATTATATTTTTTTTCTAGCATTTTTTCTGCTTGTAATTTTTTCAATTTTATAGTAAGAGTACGGGTAGAAATACCCTCAAGATCTTTTTCTAAATCACAAAAACGTTTGCTACTAGATTGTAATGTATAGACTATATGCATAGTCCAAAAATCTGAGAGTATGTCTATGGTGCTAGATATTGGACATTATTGGTTGGTCTTTTTCATATTATTAAAATCCTGATGTGAGAATACACGAGGGATCTTTCTTATGTTAGACTTTTTTATAAGTAGGATGAACAAAAAAAGAAAGACTGTTGGTTTATTTTTACAAATAGTATTATATCACATTTATACACTCTTTACAAAATAAAGTCTGAGTAATATTGTGTACATACAATAATGGGACGTAGTTGTACTGTGATATTTGTGGGGGAGAAGCTTGGTTTTTAAATGACAAATGTCAAAGCTAAAATTTCAAAAAAATCCAAATATCAAATTTTTGAAATTTGGATTTTTTATTTTGTCATTTTTAGATAATATTGTCTTATATCTTCAGGGAATTTTTCAATCGCGTATCTAAGCATTGTACGAGGCATTTTTGTTGCATTTTTGTTCAAGAATTTTTCTAGAGGTTTTATATCTTTTTTTCCTATTTCACGAAGCATCCAGCCGACAGCTTTGTGAATCAAATCGTGGGTATCACAAAGTAGTATTTTGGAAATCTCTAGGCTATCCTCAAATTGTTTTTCTTTTATAAAACTAAAAGTAGCAAGAATAGCTACGCGTCTCTCCCAGAGATTTTTTGATTTTACCAATTTGTAGAGAATATTTTTTTTGTTTGGGTTGTTTAACAAATAATCCCCAACAATATTGGGGGTAGTAACATCTACCAAGTCCCAATTATTTACATATTGTAGATTTTTGATATAAAAATTATAGATTTCTTTTTTTTGTTTATTTTCTGTTGTTTGGTTATATTTGTACACCAAAATAAATAAAGCTGTCAGACGATATTCATGAATTTTATTTTGGAGCATTTTTTGTAAATCTCCAAAATCAATTTTTTCATAGTATTTTTTGGCAAGCTCTCTTTGCTTTGGGACTGTAATACCCATGAATTTGTCTCCTTCGCTATATTGTCCTTTGCCGGTTTTGAAAAAGCCAGAGAGGACTTTGGCTTTGACTGGGTTACTTAGGTTTTTTAGGTCGGAAGTTATTTTTTGGTAGGACATAAATAATTATTCATTTTTTACTTTGTTTATTATATGTTTTTTTGGGTCTTATAGCAAGGAATCAAAATTCACTATTTGGGTACTTGTCATATTGATAAAAATCATATATAATATCTCTGTATTTAAACAAAATCGCTAACCTTTTTAGCTTTATTAAACATCAATTTATGCATATTTCTTGGCTTGGCAATAGCGCCATAAAAATTCAGACAAAACCTTTTGACAAAGATGTCACTATAATAATAGATCCTTACAAACAAACAAAAGGTAGTTGTCCGCGTAGTCTGACTCCAGATATTGCTCTTTTTACTCGTGGTGAGAAAGATATTATTACCTTGTCTGGTGAGCCTTTTGTTTTTTCTACTCCAGGTGAAGTGGATACCAGAGGTGTACTTATTACAGCAGTAGAAGGTCATGAAGCTGGACAAATCATGTTACGCATTGATAGTGAAGACATGACTATTGCCCATGTGGGTATTATCAAAAAACAACTTACCCCTAGACAACTAGAAGTCCTTTCTAATATTGATATTTTGTGTTTGCCGGTTGGTCATCCTGATTCTTTTGATGTGGAAAATGCTATAAAATTAATCAATGAAATTGAACCAAAAATTGTTATTCCTTTTGCTTTCAATTCTGACAATGATCCTGACGCCAAAGCAATTGAAGGATTTCTCAAAGAAATTGGTAGCAAAAATGGTTTACCAGAAAAGAAATTGATTATCAAAGAAAAAGATTTGCCAGAGGAAGATACTTTGGTAGTTGTCTTGGAGAAAGAATAAACAAGTTATAAAGTTCATAAAGTTCATAAAGTTTTAAAGTGGAAAGTTCAAAATTTTTATTAAATGTAGATAGTATTGTAATATTTGAAAATTAAAAAATTGAAAATTGTTTCCAACCCCACCCAAGGCGGGCAGGCAAGGCGGACAAGTCAAAATTGAAAATTAAAAATTTGAAATTAGTTTATATATGCCTGTCAAAAAAAATAAAAAAAAAGAGCATAAAGAAAAATCAGACAAGAAATTTAGAAAAGGCAAAAAGAAAACGATCAAAAATGCAACTGAAAAATCCAAAAAAGACAGCCAAGAACTCAAAAAAGCTGTCAAAGATTTGCCTTCTGTACTAATGCAAGGAATTTATAATCAAACTGAATTTGGAGAAGAAAAAAAAATAAATGTACCTGTATTCAAAGAAATTTCTATTCCTGTCAAGAAAAAAACTGCTCAAATTTATAGCTCACCAAAAAATAGTAATATTTGGCTTTGGTCTGCTGTAATTATTTTTACTATTATAATTTTTATTTTGTGGATAATGAGTATGAACAATTTGTTTTTTGATAATAAAGGCAATTCCAACGGGCCACTTGATTCTCTAAAAGATAGCAAAAGTGAATTACAAAATATTTTTAAAAACTTTGATGATGAAAATAGTAAAACTACTGAGAACTTGAAAAATTTGTTGACAAGTAGTACTGTAGAAAATAATACTACAAGTACAGAGAGCTTAAAGAAATTGCAAGAAGCTATGAGTAGTTTGTTTGTAAGTACTACCAATAATACAGATAATAATTTAACTACCACAACCAAAAACAATAATTAAAAATTTATGACACGTTTGAAAAGTATCCAAAAATCCAAAAAAAATATAGATGACATTGTTGTCGAGGGGGAAATTGTTGAAAAAATAGAACCAATCAATCTAGTACAAGAAATGGAAACATCTTATTTGGACTATGCTATGAGTGTCATTGTTTCTCGTGCTTTGCCAGATGTCCGTGATGGTCTCAAGCCTGTACATCGTCGTATCCTCTATGCAATGTGGGGTTTGGGTCTCAGACATACTGCCAAGTCCAAGAAATCAGCTCATGTGGTTGGTGAAGTGATGGCCAAATTCCATCCTCATGGAGATTCTGCTATTTATGATTCTTTGGTACGTATGGCTCAAGATTTCAATATGCGTGAAATGCTTGTTCATGGTCAAGGTAACTTTGGTTCTATGGATGGTGACAGTGCGGCTGCTATGCGTTATACCGAAGCAAAACTACGAGCTATTGCTGAAGAATTGATTGTGGATATTGACAAAAATACTGTGGATTTTGTACCGACTTATGATGGCTCTTACAAAGAACCAAGAGTATTACCAGCCAAGTTACCAAATTTGCTTTTGAATGGTAGTATGGGTATTGCTGTTGGTATGGCGACTAATATTCCTCCTCACAATTTGTCTGAGCTGTGTGATGGTATTGTAGCTTTGATTGAAAATCCAAAATTGAGTATTGAAGAATTGACTGAATATATAAAGGGTCCAGATTTTCCAACTGGTGCAATTATTTATAACAAAAAAGATATTGCCGCTGCCTATGCTACTGGTCGTGGTGGTATTGTGATGCGTGCCAAGACAGAAATTCAAGAAATTGATAAAGGAGATAGAACAAACATTATTATTACTGAAGTTCCTTATCAAGTAAACAAAGCTACACTGATAGAAAAAATAGCTACTTTAGTACAAGAAAAAAAATTGGAAGGTATCAAAGATTTGCGTGATGAATCTAATAGAGATGGTGTGCGTATTGTGATAGAAGTAAAGAAAGATGCTTATCCAAAAAAGATTTTGAACAGACTTTACAAACTTACTCCTTTGCAAACTACTTTTCATGTCAATATGTTGGCTTTGGTAGACGGGATACAACCTAGAGTTTTGAATTTGAAAACAGTTTTGGAAGAATATTTGAAACATCGTGAAGAAGTCATTCGTCGTCGTACTCAATTTGAATTAGACAAAGCACTTGATAGAACTCATATTTTGGAGGGCTTGAAAAAAGCTTTGGACAAAATTGATCTTATTATTTCTTTGATTAGAAAATCCAAAGACAAAGAAGAAGCCAAAATAAATTTGATGAGTAAATTCAAATTTTCTGATAGACAGACTGTGGCAATTCTTGAAATGAAGTTGCAACAGCTGGCTAATCTAGAACGCAAAAAAATTGAAGATGAACTCAAAGAAAAACAAAAAATAATTGCTGAATTAGAAGCTTTGCTTAAGAGTGAAAAGAAAATTTTGGCTCTTATCAAGACAGAAATTTTGGAAATTAAAAATACTTATGGCAATGAAAGACGTACCCAAATTATTGCTCATGGTGTCAAAGAATTCAATATGGAAGATTTGGTACCAAATGAACCAACTCTCATTATCTCTAGTCGTGATGGTTATATCAAGCGTTTGTCACCAGATACTTTCAAACAGCAAAGTCGTGGTGGCAAAGGTGTAATTGGTCTGACGACCAAAGAAGAAGATGTAGTGGACAAAATAATTTCTACCAATACTCATGACAATATTCTTTTCTTTACCACACGTGGTCGTGTCTTCCAACTTAGTGCTTATGATATTCCTCAAGCAACCCGTACTTCCAAAGGTCAAGCTTTAGTCAATTTCTTACAACTGGCACCAAACGAAAAAGTTTCTATCTTTTTGTCATTGAAAAATCTTGGTAGTTATGAATCTTTGGTCATGGTTACAAGCAAAGGTAATATCAAGAAAACAAAAATTGAAGACTTCAAAAATGTTCGTAAATCAGGCTTGATTGCTCTAAAACTAAAAGAGAATGATATGCTTGAGTGGGTTCAACCAACTGCTGGTAACAATGACATTATGATTACAACATCCCTTGGTCAATCTATTAGATTCAAAGAAAAAGATGTACGAGCTATGGGGCGTACTGCCTCTGGTGTAAGAGCCATCAAATTAAAATCAACTGATGAAGTGGTAGGTATGAGTATTATTGACAATAGTCTAGTCAAAATGAAAGTATTGGAATTGTTGGTCGTGTCAGAAAATGGTCTAGGCAAGAAGACCAAAATCAATGAATACAAAGTCCAAGGCCGTGGAGGTAGTGGTATCAAGACTATGGCTATTACAACCAAAACAGGCAAAATTATTAGTAGTCAAATGGTCAATATTACTGAAGAAAAAGATATTATGATCATTTCTGTCAAAGGACAGGTAATTCGGACTTCTCTAAAGAGTATTTCTACTCTTGGTAGAGCTACTCAGGGAGTACGTATTATGCGTTTCAAAGATCCAAATGATAAGATAGCTGCTATTGCTTTTGTATAAAACGCGGATTTGGAGGATTTGAACGCTGATTTACACAGAAATTTATATGGAAAGTCCATCTTTTGTAGATGGACTTTTTTGTTTATTTTAGATTGAATAAAATAAAATTTACGTATTAATTGATAATTTTGGCACATTCGTAGGGACAGGTCTCCGCCTCCGCTAAAGCTACGGCGGACAAATAGACCTGTCCCTACCGTGGCAGACTAACATATTTTTCTTTATTATAAGATATACATCTAGACAATCACGGTTACCCCCACGGTCGTCTTACGCTAAATTAAATATTATGGTATAATTTGATGGTAATAGCAAATTTAGGCTATATATACATAAATATCCATGCAAAAACACAAACCACTAACACAAGATAATCTATTCTTTTTATTATCAGCTTTGAAAGACTTTAGGCGTGGCCAAGGCAGAATGCATACGCTACCTATGGTGCTAATGATATTCATCATGGCTACCATGAGCGGATTTAATGGGTTTAGGCCAACTGGTGATTTCATTAAGAAACACAAACAGGA